>CAZTVF010000022.1:0-55207 GCA_964616985.1 uncultured Planctomycetaceae bacterium | reverse complement strand
CCAATCGAGGTGCTGCGGAAGCATCGCGTTTATGCATCTCGGATTTGAATCTGCGCAACGTAGGTGACGCCGCCGACCACGCCGCCGTTGATCATGGCCTGTTCGACGGGGTCCTGGATGATGTAGCCGGCCACTTCACCCGCGTACACATTGAGGCGAGTGGTGCCCCAGGAGTGGTCATGGTAGAACTGCAGGCGGGCGCTCTGCTGGTTGGGATAGTAGAACGTGGCAATGCCATCGCCTGCCGACGGGTTGGGCGTGGTCGTGCCCGGGCCGATCATATCGGGCACGTTCTGGAAGCCGGCGCCCTTCTTGTATGGCGTGGGGTCGCCCGCGGGCGTAATCCACTGGTGCGGGGTGCCATCGCTGATCCACGGCCCGTAGAGACCGTGGAGGTGGATCGTCGCGCGGTTCTGAGTGTAGGGCTGCCCTGTGGGGCCCATGCCCGCGCCCATCAGCGTTGTGTCCACCGGCAGGAACAGATTGCCTGCGTTGCCCAGCCCGAGCTGGTTGACCAGCTTCAGACGCACAGGCCGGTCACGATTGGCCACGATCAACGGGCCCAGGTAGCGGGCCGCACGAACATTCACATCGGTGGCGTTGATCTGGTAGTAGCCGCGAATGACCGTCGGGGGCAGGTCGGTGTTGAACTTCTCGGTGTGGTCCTTGAGGCCGATCTCGTAGTAGTCGGACCCCGGGTAGCTCGTCGTATCGGGGACGGCCACCGGGATGAACTGCCCGAGATTGTTGCGGTTCGCATAGCCCAAGCCTGGCAACGAATCAATGAATTTTCGAATGTTGGGGCTGTAGGCGTAGTTGGGTTTGGTGTAATCCACACCAGGGGCATAGCCCTGCCCCATCACCTGATCGCTTGCGAAGATGATGACCGCTAGGCTCACAGCGGTCAGAAGTGACACTCGTGACATTCTCATGGTTGCTCTCCGTTGCCTAGATTCGAATCGGGCCATCGCGTGCAGCCGCCGAGGCGCACGTGGTCGCGTCCCCACTGAACGCGACTCTGTCAACGTATGCGCGCCGACCGAGAGCCTCAATCAGGGCCAGACCCGAAACATTCCGAGGACAATAAGGCGGCCCCGACCCCCAGATCACCTATCACTATTCAGGGCGAGGGAGTGGCAATATCACTTCAGCCGGAGGGAATAAGAAGTTGTGAAAGGCTCCCCAAAAGATCACCTATGTTGAGAATGACATACGATTGCGGGGAACGTACGAATGCCTGCCCCCTACGCTGTCCGAACCTACTTCACTTCGATCGGCTCGCTTGACGGCATCATGGGCGGAAGCTTCGCCTCGGCCAGGTCACGGTCGGACAGGTACTTCAGGTCCTCGAACTGGTCGTCCCGCAGGATCGTGGGTCGGATGAAGACGAACAGCGTGCTCTGTGAACTCGTGTCGTCTTCGACGCCGAAGAGATACTTCACGATCGGAATATCGCCCAGAAACGGCAGGCCGGTGAACTTCTTCGTGACGTCCTTGCGCGACAGGCCGCCGACGATGACCGCGTAGCCGTTGGGCACCGTGACGTCGCTGCCGACGGTGTCCGTCTGTCGCGGTGGCGGGACGCCCCCGCTGCTCTTCTCGGTGAAGCTGTTGAGCGTGACGGAGTACTTCAATTGCAGGAAGTCGCCCTCGCTGATGTGCGGCGTGATCGCCACCGTCGTGCCGGCCGTCGCATACCCGGCGAAGCTCGTGGTTGAAACCGTGTCCGACGCGTTGATGCTGGTGAAGGGCGCCTCGGAGACGCTGGCCAGGGTGCCGGTGGCGTTGTCGTTCATCAGGATCTTCGGCGCCGCCAGCACGCGCGACCGCGAGTTCGTCGCCAGCGCCTGCACCACCACGTTGAGCGAGTCGGGGCTGATCAGGATGCCGTTGAACCCCGTGCTGGGGAGGATCGTCGGCTTGCCCGTCACCAGGTCCATCTTGCTGAGCCCAAACGCGCTGAACATCAGCAGGTTGTTCTCGCCCCCGAACCGCTTGCTGAGTTCCACGCCCAGGGTGAATCCCTTGGACGTGTCGATGGCCACCAGCGTCACCTCCACCATCACCTGTGGGCGACGCTTGTCCAGGGCCTTGATCAGCCGCTTGTAGACCTTCTGCACGTCCGGCGGCGCGATGACGATGATCGTGTTGGTGTTCTGGTCGGCCGTCACGGTGGCGCTCTGCGCCAGGGCCGCCGCGGGCGAAAGAACCGCGTCGGCCGGCTGGCTGGTCGCGCCCCCCGCGGCCGCCGGAGCGGGCGCCGCGGTGGCCACGGGGGCAGGCGTGGCCATCACCCCGGGCCGCGGCAAGGGCGACAGCCCCGGCGAAGACGGCAGGTTCAGGCCCGAGACTCCCGTCGCCCCCAACGCAGAGTTGCCGCCATCGTCCGGCGCACTGGCCGCACCGGGCGAGCCCTGGAGCGCGCGGATCGTCCGCAAGACGTCGGCGGCCGTGGTATTCACCAGCTTGTAGATCTCGATGTTTCCCCCGCCCTGCTCGCCCTCGACGTCCAACTGCTTGATGACCAACTCAATCTCCCGATGCAGCGCCTCTCCCGCCTTCACGATCAAGAGGCCAGAGGGTTCATCGATGCTCGAGGAGTAGATCGCGTCGAGGTTGTCGGCCGAGGCCCGGCTGCGCATCAGGGTGTCGATCCGCTTGGGGCTCACGTGCCGCAGGCGGTACGTCCTGCTGTCGCAATTGGGAAGAATGTCGAACGCCTCGATCAGCTTGATCGCGGCCGCGGCCTCGGTCGCACCGCCGATGACGACGATCTGGTTCGTCTTGGGGTCGCTCAACAGCGATACCGATGCCCCCGCCGCCGTCTCAACCGCCGCCTTGGCGGCCACCCCCGCCACCCGCGGCCCCAGCCTGCCGGCGCCGCCGCCGAGCCGATCGCGCTCTTCCAGCATCGCGCCCACGCGTTTGGCCAGGTCGGCCGGGGCCACATTCTTCACGGTCACGAATTGAATCGTCGCCTTGCGGCCGATCGTCTTCCAGTTCGGGTCGGGGCAATCGACGAGTTCGAGACTGGTCATCTTCAGGGCGTTGCGGAGGAGGTCGAGCAGGTCGTCCTTCTTGATCCGGTTGGGCGACAGCAGCGCCACGCGGGTGGCGCCGATGGCGTCATCATAGATGATGTTGATGCCCAGCCGCTTGCTGACATAGTCGATCAGGACCTTCATCTCCACCACCGGCGGCAGGTTCAGCTGGATCAACCCGTCATCGGCCGGCGCCGTCGCGGGCGCCGGCAGCGTTGCAGGCATGCGCGATTGGCCCCATACGCTGCCCGCCGCCAACAGCAAGGCCAAGGCGATGGCCGCTCGCGCTGCGTGCGTGGATCTTCCTATTGTCAGAGCGTACATCCGGGCCGCCTTTCGTAGGGAAGCACAACGAGGCATCGTAGGCAGGCAACTTGCCGAATCCAATTTGCGGCCTGATACGTGATGGGGAATTTGATGAACGCAACTCAGGGTGCCTAGGATTGGCGTTGTCTGTCCGGCGTCGCCTGCGCGTCTATGATTGTCTGCCGCAGCATCGCTTCGGACACCAAGAAGGCTGGTACATTCGTGATTGAAATCAACCAACGGTTCGCCGCCGCCTTGACTGCGCGCGCCCCGGCGTCTTCGGCGGGCACGGCGCCGCAGCCGGCGATCGGCTCGCCGCTGGCGGCCCGGCGGTCGCGGGTGGCCGAGGAGACCGTTCTTGCCGCCACGGCCGAGGCCATGCACCTGCCGCTGCTCAAGTCGCTGGCAGGGCTGGGCGTCTGTCACGAATTCCTCGCGGCGATTCCCATCGCCTACGCTCGCCGCCACGGGCTGGTGGCGCTGGCCCCGCACGAGGGCGTCATACGCCTGGCCCTGGCCGACCTGTCGCTGTGGCCGCACGTGCCGGTCGTTTCCAAGATCCTCGGCAAGCCGCTGGAGCCCGTGCTGGCCCCGCGCGAGGAGATCCTCCGCGCGGTCAACGCCGCCTACCAGCAGCAGTCCGGGCAGGCCCAGACGCTCATCGACCAGCTCGACGGGGGCGGGTCGCTCCTGCAGCTGGACCTGGCCGCCAACGAGGACCTGCTCGACGTGGCCAGCAAGGCCCCGGTCATCAAGCTGGTGAACCTGGTCATCCTGGAGGCGGTGAAGCGCCGCGCCTCGGACGTTCATGTCCAGCCGTACGAGGACGACCTCGTCGTCCGCTTCCGCATCGACGGCGTTCTGTACGACATCTTCCACCCGCCGCGGGCGCTGCAGGAGGAGATCCTCAGCCGCATCAAGATCATGGGCAGCATGAACATCGCCGAGCGCCGCCTGGCGCAGGACGGGCGAGCGACGGTCGAGGTGGGCGACTCCAGCGTGGACCTTCGTATCGCCACCCTGCCGACCGCCTTCGGCGAGCGCGCGGTCATCCGCCTGCTGGACAAGAGCGCGCGGCAGTTCAAGCTGTCGGACATCGGCATGCCCGCCGGCGTGCTGGAGAGGTTCCGCCGGCTGATCCGCATGGACCACGGCATCATCCTGGTGACGGGCCCCACCGGCAGCGGCAAGAGCACGACGCTGTACGCCTCGCTGATGGAGATCAACAGCCAGGAACTCAACATCATCACGCTGGAAGACCCCATCGAGTATCGCCTTCGGGGCATCAGCCAGACGCAGGTGAACGAGCGAAAGGGCATGACCTTCGCCAGCGGGCTGCGGAACGTGCTGCGGCAGGACCCCGACATCATCATGGTCGGCGAGATCCGCGACGCCGACACGGCGCACATGGCCATCCAGTCGGCCCTGACGGGGCACCTGGTCTTCAGCACGCTGCACACGAACGACGCGGCGGGCGCCGTCGCCCGCATGCTGGACCTGGGCGTCGAGCCCTACCTGCTGGCCAGCAGCCTGCTGGGCGTGCTGGCGCAGCGGCTGGTGCGGCGGATCTGCCCGCACTGCAAGGCCCCGTACCAGCCGACGGCGGCCGACGTGACCCGCTGGGGCCTGCCGGTAACGGACCACGGCATCGAACGTTTCTACCGCGGCCAGGGCTGCCCCCAGTGCATGGACACGGGCTACTGGCAGCGCGTGGGCACGTTCGAACTGCTGATCGCCAACGAGACCTGCCGCGAACTGATCCTCCACCGCTCGAAGGCCTCGAGCATCAAGGACGCCGCCATCATGAACGGCATGACCAGCCTGCGCGAGGACGGCATCGAGAAGGTCGCCCAGGGCCTGACCACGGTGGACGAGGTCATCCGCGTCACGGGATTCGAAGGTTATTGACGTCATCGGCGGGATGGCGGCCCGCGGGGCTGCCCCGCCCGCAAGTTCGCTGCCGGAGATTGAATGCCCGTTTTCGAATACATCGCTTCGGACTCCGACGGCTCGGCCGCCACGGGAACGATCGTGGCCGACACGCCGCGGCAGGCGCGCGACACGCTGCGCGAGCGAGGCCTGCGGATCGCGCAGGTGTCGCTTTCGGCCCCCGCCCGCGCGCGGACGCTGTGGCGGCGAAGCGGGCGGCGCGACGCCGGGCAGGTCGTCAAGTTCATCCGCGAACTGGCGACGCTGCTGCAGGCGGGCATCACGCTGCTGACGGCGCTGCGGACGCTCGCCCGCCGCGGCCATCGCCGCTTCACCACCGTCGTCGAGCACCTCGCCGACAAAGTCGCCGCGGGCGTCAGCCTCGCCGACGCGATGGCCGGGCAGGAGGCCTTCTTCGACACGATGTGCGTCAGCATCGTCCGCGTGGGCGAGAGCACCGGCCAGCTGGAATCCGCCCTGAAGCGCCTGGCCGACTTCAAGGAGAAGACGCACCAACTCCGCAACCGCGTCACGACCGCCCTGGTTTACCCGGGAATTGTCTCCATCGTGGGCCTGGGCGTCACGATCTTCCTGATGACGTACGTGGTGCCCAACCTGCTGGGCACGCTCACGCAGGCGGGCAAGGAACTGCCCGCGGTCACCCGCCTGGTCAAAGGCGTCAGCGACCTGATCCTGGGCTGGTGGTGGCTGCTCATCGTCGCCGCCGGCGCCCTGGTCACCGCGGCCGGCATGACGCTGCGGACCCAGCGAGGCCGCCTGGCGTGGGACTGGTTCACGCTGCACGTGCCGGTCATCGGCGAACTGGTGCGGATGGAGCACACCTCGCGCATGGCCGTCATGCTGGGCTCGCTGCTGTCCAGCGGCTTGCCTTTCGTGCAGGCAGTGCGGATCACGCGCGACACCATGCGCAACGTCATCTTCCGCCGCGCGCTGGAGGACTACGAGACCGCCGTCACCGCCGGCAGCGACGTGGCCGGGCCGCTGGAAGCCTCGGGCGTCTTCAGCCCGATGGCGGTGGAGATCATCTCCGTCGGCCAGCAGGCGGGACAGCTCGAAGAGATGCTCGCGCAGCTGGCGGAGTCCTACGATAAAGAGGTCGCGGTGGCCACCGCCCGGCTGACCGCGGCCCTGGAACCGTTGATGATCGTGCTGCTGGGCGCCCTCGTCGGGTTTATCGCCTTCGCCACGATCCTGCCGATCCTGGAGGTCAGCAATGTCCTGTGACAACAACAGACACCCCCGCCGCCGCGCCGTGCCCACGGGCTTCAGCCTCGTCGAGATCATGATCGTCATCGTGATCATCGGCTTGCTCGCCGGCGTGGTGACGGTCAACGTCCGCAGTTACCTGCTGAAGGCAAAGCAGAACGTCGCCCGCCAGGACATCGCGGTGATCGTCTCGGCCCTCGATCGCTTCTGGGCCGACAACGGCCGCTACCCGACCAACGACGAGGGCCTGGCCGCCTTGTGCAGCAAGACGGCAAAGCATCCCGAGCCGCTGCTGGCCCGCGAGCCGGTGGACCCCTGGGGCCGCTCGTACGTGTACATCTGCCCCGGGTCCAAGGGCCCCTACGAGGTCATATGCAAGGGCCCCGACAACCGCGACAGCGGCGAGGGCGTGATCTCCAGCGATGACCTGCCGACCAAGGCCGCCCCATGAAGCGAGCCGCGTTCACGCTCATCGAGCTGTCGATCGTGATCCTGCTGCTGGCGGTCGCCGCGGCGGCGGTGACGCTGCGGGCCCAGGGGCCCATGCGTGCGGCGCAGGCCAGCGACGCCGTCGGCGCCCTGGCCGACTACGACCGCACGACGCGTTTCGCCGCGCGCCAGCAGGACCGGCCGCTGCAACTGGCCCTGAAGGTCGGCGAGGGCAAGGCGTGGCGGAAGGACGCGGCCGGGCACGACCTGCCTATGCCGCCGTTGAAGCTGGGCCCGCACGCGACGGTCGGCTGCGTCCTCGTCGGCGCCCAGGCGTACCGCGCGGGGGAGGTCGTGATCCCCTGCAGCCGCCGCGGCTGCACGCCGAGCTATGCGATTGAACTGGTCGGCGGCCCGACGCCGCAGTGGTTCGTGGTCGCCGGTCTGACCGGGCAGACGGTGAAGGTGAACGATGAGAAGGAAGCACAAACGATCGTCGCGGCGACGGGCGGGAACAACGCTCGTTGAGGCCGTCGTCGGCGCGGTCATCCTCGGCACGCTGCTGGTTTCGGTGCTCATGGCCCGGCTGCAGATGGAGTCGCAGGCTCGCCGCGCCGCCGCGAAGCTGACGGCCTGCCAGGTGCTCGACGACCAGATGAACCTTTGGTGGATCAACCCGCTGGCGATGCCTCGCAGCGGCGAAGGCCCAGCCGACAACTATCCTGACTGGACGTGGCGCACGCGGACGCGGTACGACGATGCCGCCGACGCCCTGGACGCCGAGATCGTGACCGTGGAACTGTTCGAGCCCGGCAGCGCCCGCGCCGCCGCCGGCGCCCGAATCGAACTGCTGATGCCGGTGGATCGCAATGCTACACAACAGGCTCCCTAAGGGCGTAACGCTCGTCGAGCTGGCCGTGTCGCTGGCCATCGTGTCGCTGCTGATGGCCGCGGTGCTGTCGGTCGTCCGCAACCTGTCGCGGGCCGAGACCGCCGGGGCCGCGCGGCATGATGCGGACACGCTGGCCGAGCCGCTCAAGACCGCGATGTCGGCCGACCTGGTGCACGCGTCGGAGCTGTCGCCCGTGCCGTGCGGCTTCAACCTCAAGACGCAGGCGGCGCTCGACGGGGCGTCGATGGAGTTCAGGCACCTGCCGGCGGAGGTGGAATACCGCCTGGCCGCCATCGGCTCGCGGAACTGGCTGGTGCGGGTGCAGGGGCCGCAGCAGCCGCATCCGCAGGTGGAACTGGTGTGCACCGGCGTCAGCGGGTTCTGCATCGACCCGCTGAACGCGACGGACACCTCGCCCGCCGGCATGGGCGCCGCCAGCGCATTCGCCGTGACAGTGGAGTTCGAAGGCAAGCCAGGCCGCAGCATCTATTTCGTCGTGCGAAAGGATTGATCGACCGTGAACAGGCCGCGTCGCAAAACCGGTTTCGTGCTGGTGCTGATCCTCCTGCTGGTGGTGATCTGCGGGACGGTGCTGGCGTCCTCGGCCCGCCGGTGCGGGCAGGCGGCATTGCAGGCCGCCGCCGCCCAGCGCGACCTCCAGTGCCGCTGGGGCGGCTCCAGCAGCAGCCTCTCGCTGCTTTCGGCCGCCGACGCCGTGCTCGAAAACGCCCGCCGCCCCCGCCAGGCCCCGCCGGCCCAGGCGACCGCATCCATCACCATGGGCGACATGAGCTTCGACCTGCTCCTGTCGGACGAGTCGGCCAAGGCCAACATGAACACCCTGGCCCAGCGGTACCAGGCCGACGGCGCGGGCCTGCTGGCGAGCCTCGACCGCCTGCAGGCCGGCAGCCGGCGAATGCTCCCGGTGGACCTGCACGCGCCGCCCGTGGGCGCCGCCACGTCCCAGCCCGCCCGATACGAGAGCTTCGACCAGGTCTTCGTCGTCAGGCCCGAGGAACTCGTCGGGCCCGACGCCGCGGGTGTCGCCAGACGCCTGACGTTCTGGAGCCAGGATCGCGTGAACATCCGCCGGGCCGACATGGCCGTGCTGCGGGAGCTGCTTCAGGGACGCCTGAACGAATCGCAGCTGGTCTTGCTCGACCAGTTCCGATGCACGACCAAGGACTTCACCGCCGCCGACGTGCTGGCCCACCTCGAACTGACCGAGGGGCAGGTCGACGAACTGAACTCCCTCACGACCGACGTATCGGACTCCTTCTCGGTGTGGGTGACGGCGCGGGTGGCGGGCCGCGCGTGGCACCACCTGTACGTTCTGCAGGCGGGGGCCGAAGGCAGCACCGCGCCGCGTAGGTGGGCTTATGAGTGGTGACAAATGATCTCCCTTCGGCGTCGCAAACAACTGCTCCTGTGCATCCTCGCTGTAGAGGCCGCGTGCATCGTCGCCGCCGTCGCGCTGGCGCTGCTGGCCGACGTCGAGGCGCCGGAGGCCCCGCCGCCGTTCCACGCCGCGCCCCTGCCCGCGCAGTGCGTGCCGATCATCGACGAGGGCGACCAGGCCTACTCCGCAATCTACCAGTCCAACCTGCGGCAGCCGCTGTTCGATGCGCCCGCGGCGGCCACGACCGCCACCGTGGCGGCGTCGGTGACGCTGTCGATGCGGCTGGTGGGCACGGTGCTGGAGGCCAACTATTCCTACGCGGTCTTTCGCGGCGGCGCGGGCGAGGTGGCCACGCTGGCCGTGGGCGAATCGCAGGGCGGCATCTGCGTCCTGTCCGTCGGCGACGGCAACGCTGTCGTCCGGTTCGGCGGGCGGAGCGTGACGCTGTCGGTGGGCAAGGAGGAGAACCGGTGACCGACGCGTTTCTCCTATCCTTCGATGACTCCTGGCGGGTCGAGCGGGTCGGCGTCCAGCCCCCGCAGTTCCGCGTGGTCGAGGCGGGCGACGATGACGCCCCCGCCGTCCGGGCCGCCATGCACGACCTGGGCTACCGCGGCGGCGCCGTGGGCCTGGCCCTGCCGTCGCGCATGGTCTACGCCGCTCGCATCTCGGCCGCCGACCTCCCCCGCAGCCACCGCCGCAACACGATGCTCTGCCTGCTGGAGGAGCAGTTGCCGCTGGACATCGAACGCATCACCGTCGGCTTCCTTCCCCAGGCCGGCGAGCAGTTGCTCGGCGTCGCCGTCGAGTCTGCCCCCGTCAAGGCCCTCGCCGACAGGCTGCAGGCCGCCGGCATCGAGGTGCAGGCGATCTGCCCGGCGGCGCTGCTGGCCCTGTGGCAGACGGTCGCCCAGAGCCATGCCGACGACTACGTCGTCATCGCCTGGGCCGACGGCGCCGATGTCTTTCGCATCAAGCAAGGTGTGCCCGCGGCCTGGTACACCATCGCGGCCGACCCGCGCGACGTGCTGCAGTGCATCCAGGCCGACCAGCTTGACGACCCCGTCGAGGCCGATCAGGTGGGCGTCTGCCTCGTCGGCGCCCACGACTGGGCCAGTGAAAGCCTCGAACTGCGCACGGGCATCAAGGTCACGCGGCGCGTGGACGAACCCGCCCCGGCCGCCGCGGGTTTGGCAGCGGCGGCATGGCTGGGCGGGCAGCAGGAGGCCGGCTGGGTGAACCTCCGCACCGACGCGCTGGCGATGAGCAACCCCTGGGCGCCGCTCCGCACGCACGTGCGGCTGACCGTGGGGGCGACGCTCCTGCTGCTGGCCGTGCTGGCCGGGACGTTTCTCTGGCGGGGTCTGGCCTACCAGCAGGCGGCCGACCTGGCCTACGAGCAGGAGGCGGCGGCGTACGTCAAGGCCAACCCCGGCCGCCGCGTGCCGGATGCGTTGAACCGGCGGCTTCGCGGCGAGGTCGCCCGCCTCAAGGGGCTCAGCGGCGCGGGCGATGAACTGCCCCAGCGGCCCAATGCGTTGGAGACGCTGCGCCGCCTTGTCACGGCGTTCCCGGCCTCGGTGCGGCTGAAGATATCGCAACTTCGCGTCGGCCCGGCCGATGTTTACCTCGAGGCGCAGACGCGGTCGCACGCCGACGCCGAGGCGGTGTACCGCTGCCTGGTGGCGGCGGGGCTTGCGATGGATCCTCCGCGCTCGGAGAACCTCGCCGGCGCGGGGGTCTCCTTCACGCTGGCCGGCAAGCCCGCGGCCCCCGCCCCGCCGCACCCGCCGGCCGCGGCCACCGAACCGGCGAGCGAGGACGAGCCCGATCCCGCCACACCCACGGAGCCCAACCAGCCATGAAGCGAAAGCGCATAGTACTTGTGGCCGCGACGGCGGCGGCGCTGGTCATCGCAACGCTGTGGGCCTGGCAGTTCATGCTGGCGAGCCAGGAGGCGGCCCGCTCGGCCGCCGGCGACCTGGCCGAGGGCGTGGCGCTGCTGGCCCAGATCGAGCAGTTCAGCCGCCAGCCCATGCTGGCCGCCGACCGCGAGAAGATGGAGACCGAGACGCACGGCCTGATCGAGGCGGCGGCCCGCTCGGCCGGCATCCCGCAGGATTGCCTGCTGCGGATCTCGGGCATGCCGCTGCGGCGGTTGGGCGACACGGCGTACAAGGAGCGGCCGACCCAGGTGCTGCTCAAGTCGGTGACGCTGGGGCAGCTGGTGGAGATGGCCTCGTCGCCGACGCTGCAGCAGGCGGCACTGAACGTGGAGGCGATCCGCCTGACGGCCGGGCAGGATGCCAATACCTCCGACCGCTGGAGCGCGGAGTTGGACCTGACCTACCTGGTGTACGATCCGCCGCAGGCGGGGAAATAGGAGAGCGATCATGATTCGATTTGCCCCAGGCCTGCTGGTCGTGCTGCTGCTGACGCCGCTGGGCGGGTGCGGCCCCAAGGAGCCCGGCGCCGAGGGCGGCGTGATCATCGCGCACGACCCGGGGCGCGACTCGGCCGCCGCCGCGGCCCACAATGAAGAGGCCCTCAAGCGGATGCATCACGGCAACCTCAGCGGCGCCCGCGAGGAGCTCCGCGCCGCCCTGGTGGCCGACGAGCTCTACGGCCCCGCGCGCAACACGATGGGCATCCTGTACTATCGCCAGAAGAGCTATTACGAGGCCGCCCGTGAATTTGAACAGGCGGCGGTGCTGATGCCGATGATCGCGGCCCCTCGCAACAACATGGGCATGGTCTACGAGGCCGTTGGCAAGCTTAACGAGGCGGCGAAGGCGTATGAGGACGCCCTGGCGATCGAGCCGAACAACGTCGAGGCCACCGCCAATCTCGCCCGCGCCCTGGTGCGGCTGAACCGCAAGGACGACCGGCTGCGACAGCTGCTGGATGACATTGTGATGCGCGACACGCGCTCCGAATGGTCCACCTGGGCCCGCCAGCAGTTGTCCGCCCTGCCCAGAGCCGCCACCGCGCCCAGCGATGAGTAAGGGGCCGCCGCCCCTTCGCCAACCGCCCTACCGCCGCCGGCGGCGGACGATGAACCCGGCGGCGAGCACGATCAGCGTCATCGTGCACGGTTCGGGCGCGGTGACCGCCCAGGCCAGGCCGTAGTCGTCGCGGTTGGGAGCGTTCACCAGGTCGTAGATCTGCCCCATCCACCTCACGCGGATGCCGTACGTGCCGTCCTGGGCGATCCGGTACCACACGTGCTGCACGTTGTCATAGGGCGTGATCGACTCGGCCACCATCGTGCTGTACAGGCCGTTCTCGATCCGCCAGACCTGCAGGTCCAGTTGGTCGAAGAACGTGTCGGTCGCGACATCGTCGGAGCCCAGGACGCGGCCGACGAACCACGCCAGCGTGACCGTGAGATTCTCGCCCGCGTGAAGCGTTCGATTGATCGTGTAATCGTTCTTCCAGTTCTGCAGGATCTGCCCATAGTCCCACCCGATGTCGGCCACCGTCCCGCCGCCCATGCCGCTGACGTTCTTGGTGCCCGAGAGGTACTGGTCGTACGCCTGGTTGAGGTTCAGCGCCCCCGCGCCGTAGTTGAAGTCCAGGGCCTGCGTCGTCGTATAGACGCCGTTGACCAAGCTGGAATGGTTCGTCCAGCCCGGCAGCTTCATGGCCGAGTTCAGCAGGACGGCCTTGATGACGCGGCCGTCGGTGGCGTAACCGCCGCCGAAGACCTCCCATCCGGCGTCGACGAGCAGGGCCGCCCCGCCGGCGACGATGGGGCTGGCGAAGCTGGTGCCCGAGGCGCCGAAGTAATACAGGTCGGCGGCCCCGTTGAAGTCGTCGGTGCCGCCGGTGTTGCTGCCGGTGGTGCCGCTGTACGCGGCCAGGATCAGCCCCGTGCCCGGGGCGCAGATGCTGACGGCCGACCGCACGTTGTGGGTGGTCACGCCCGTGGCGGGGTTGTAGAAGTCGTTGGGGCCGGTGTTGGAGAACGGGGCCAACGCGTTGTACGCCGGCGTGCTGAGGTCGCTGTCCAGGGCGCCCACGGCGATGTTGTTGAACCCCGACGCCGGGCCGGTGACCGCCTCGCGGGCAGTGCCTTCATGGTTGCCCGCCGCCACCACCACCGTCTGGCGGTTGGCGTACGCCAGGGCGTCGATGATCATCGTCTCCTGCGCGTGGCCGGCGGGGTCGGTAAAGCCCCAACTGCTGTTCACGACATCCACGCGGCGGTTGTACGTGATGCCCGGCCACAACTCCACCGACACGCCCGTCTGCATGGTCGTCTTGTAACCGTAGATGAGCGACTCGGTGCTGATCTCGAACTCGCCCGTGCCGCTGACGAAATTGGTCGCGATGGCCGTCGAGGCAAGCGTCGCCCCCGGGGCCATGCCGAACTGATAGTAATAGTAGCCCGCGCCCTCGGTGTAAGGCCCCAGGCCCACCATTGTGAAGCCCACGGCCGTGGCGTGTGAGTCGTATTGTCGCGTGGCGAAGCCGATGCTGGGGTCGTCGACGTAGATGCTGACGTTGCCGAGGGTCTCGTGTCCGTCCCACACGTGCCCGGCATCGACGTTGGTGATGAGGGTGTTGCCGCCGTAGTAGCCGTTCTGGTAGAAGCGGTCGGCGCCCGTCAGCAGGTTGATCACCAGCAGGCTGCCGGTGTCGGGGCGGACGTCGGCGGTGACGATGGCTTGGAGGGGGTTGGCCGCCAGGAGCAATGGCAACGCCACGGCCGCCAGCAGACCGTAGACGCGCGCAGAAGCGCGGAGCTTGAGCCGGACGTACAGTGGGTGCATTCCTCCAACTCCTTCCTCTCTCGGACAGACACATTATCGCACCCGAATGCGTTCTTGACAAGACGCAATGTGCCGTTCCGCCGCCTCCGGACAGTTTTCTTCGCCCTTTCTCGGCCTTCCGGGCTCCGTTGCCATCCGCCGGCCCCCAGTTCCGGTGCCACCCCAAACTCGTTTGGGGGTGAGAACAGCCACCGACCTCCAGTGCGGCAACGACCCCATGACCGGGAAACGGCAAAACGACCCCGGCCTTCCTTCCACCAAGCCGCCGGCACCGAAGAGGGCACTGCCGATGGTTTGGACTCAAATGGTCGGCCTTGCGTGGGCGCGCTCCCCTAGACGACGGTACGCACAAAGTCGGCGGGAACCGGAAATGGAAATCGGGAGCGTTCAAAAAGAATGGCGGCCCGGTGGGGCCGCCATGGTCAGCGTTTGGTCGTATGCATTCAGGCAGTCTACTTCTTGGCCTCGCCGCTCTCGGCGGGGACGCTCTTGAGATCGATGAGCTTCCAGAACAGGTCGAGCGTCTTCTCGTCCGACTTGTCCACCTTGACGCTGAGCATGCAGGTCTTGCCGAAAACAATGATCTCGGCCTGGCCGTCCTTCTCGACGTGCCGCCAGCCCGCCCACCCGTCCTGTTCAAAGAGCTTGAAGGTCGCCCCGCTCGCCTGCATGGCCTTGACCATCTCAGGATTCTTAAGCGCCTCGAGCATGCCCTTCTGGGCGGCGATCAGGTCTTTGGAACTCGTCAGCGTGATGGTCACCGTGGGGCCGTTCTCGGCCTTGCTGGTATAGGTGCGGGAGAGGTTGACGATGGCCATACTGCTGCCGCCGGCGTTGGTCGAGCCCGCGGAAGAGTCGATCTCCCCGGCCTCGAAACCCGCCGGGGCCTTCGGGAAGACGCCCGCCAGCGACTTCTGCTGCGTCGCCTGCATCGCCGCGATGGCCGCCTGCAGCTGCGCAATCGCCTCGTTGAGCTTGCCATCCTTATAGGCCTTGAGCCCGTTGTTGATGAGCTTCTCGGCGTCCTCGCCCTTGGGCGCCTCGGCGGCAACGAGGGCCGACACAGCCAGGGCCAACGACAGTGTAAATGCGGTCCAGCGGATCATGGTGTTCCTCGTTTCTGGTCACTTCGGCGGCATATTCCATAGCAATGCATTCCAAGGCCGCCGCCCCTCACGCCCGGTGCCATGCCGAAGCATCGCGCTGTTTGCGATGCGCCGGCATGCATCACGCGAGGCATGCCGGCGCTCTGCAAACAACGCAGAGCTTCGGCATGGCACCCCAGGGATCAGCGGCGGCATGGGAAGGCCGCCGCCGTCAGAGTTCAACTCATCCCTTCCTCTTCTGCGGCGCGGCGGAGGCTGCCGGTACGGCCGTCGCTGCCGGCGTGGCCGTGGGCTTCACCGGCCCGCCCAGCAGTTCGTAGATCTCTTTCATCTTCACGCCCAGGCCCGGGCCCGAGCCGTGGAAGTGTGAGTGATGGCCGGGGTAGAAGGCCTTCTTGTCCGGCGGCAGAGCGGTCAGGTTGTGATACGCCGCCAGCGGCCCCGCGCTGTGAACCGTCAGGTCGCCGATGTTGCTGCCCACGTACGCCGGGCACGTGATCAGCGGGGCGAAGTTCACCGGGTTGTAGTAACTCAGGACCTTCTTGGTGTCCTCGGCCGTCTGGCCCGCGGGGACCTGCCCGGCCGTGGGGCCGAAGCTGGGGTATAGGCCGTCGATCAACTCGTGCGGCTGGCAGTTGGCGGGGCAATCGGCGAAGCAGTAGGCGATGCGGTGATCCAGCGCCGCCGTCACCAGGGCAAACGCGCCGCCCTGGCTGCCGCCGTGGGCAACCACCTTCTTCATGTCCACCAAGTCGCCTCGCGTGGCGAGGTAGTCGACCGCGCGGACCAGGGCGCAGTACCAGCTGCGGGCCGCGTAGTCGTCGCGGGTGTCCAGCGGCCCCCACCAGGGGTTATTGAACGGGATGGTGTTGGCGTCGTCCGTCGGGGCGAAACCGCGGATCAGCGGCACGATGGTCACGAACCGCAGGTCCTGGCGCACCTTGGACCCGAACAGCCCGTCGTTCTCGCGCTTGAGGCCGTAGCCGATCGTGCCCGGGTGCGCGGTCACCACCGCACCCAGCAAGCCCGACCGCTCCTTGGGCACGTACATCATGGCGTAGATCCGCTTGCCGCCCCATCCGTTGAACGTGACCTCGTACACCTCCAGCACCGGGTGATCCTCATATTCCTTCACCCGCACCGTCTTGGGCTCCAGGTCCGTCTTGCGGAGCTCGGCCAGCGTCTTGTCCCAGAACTCCTTGAAGTCGGGCTGGACGACGATGCTGGGCTTGAAGCTTTCGTAGTCGTAGCACATGCGGTAGCGGCCGACCCAGATCAACCTGCCGTCGGCGCCGCAGACGCGGCCCCACACTTCGCTCACGCCGGGCATGGTGAACTTGGGGTCGAAGTGCGTCGAGATCAGGCCCTTGGCGTCGCCCTTGGCGGCCTTGACTTCCTTCCGCTCGTAGAAGTGCTTCTTGCCGGAGCTGTGGATGATGTCCATCTCCACGAAGCCCTCGAACGGCTGCGTACCCAGCCACGTGAAATCGATGTTGAAGTCGACCTTCGTGTCCTTGCCGTAGATGGAGTTCTTCACGCCGTCGGTGGCGCCCATGACGTTCTCTTTTTCGTCATCCGAGCTCACGACGCGGAAGGTCGGCCACAGCGCGAGGTTCTCGATGCGATTCGTCGGCTCGGGATACAGCTGCAGTGCGTTCTTGGCCATGCCCTTGCACGGTAGCACGAGCGCCAGGCGCATCGCGCCGGAGGGGTCCTTCACCATGCCGGCGGAGATTTCCGCCGGCGGGAGGTCCTTGCCCTTGTCGTCCTTGCCGGTGGACCAGGTGCTCTTGAACGCGATCCCCAGGCCGGACTTGTGCACGATCACGCCCTCCCTGGCCTTGATCATGCCCTTGCTCTCACGGGTGACGTTCTGCCGCAGGAAGGCACGCTGGTGCTCCCAACTGCCCAGGCGGACCATCTGCACGTCATCGCCCAGGAAGATCACGAGGTTGTAGGCGGCGGGGTCGTTGTACCCGGCCGTGAGCTCGCACTCGTTGCGGGTCCAGGCGGGATTGAAGTTGATGGAGAATACGCCGTCGGCGACGCCACCCTGGCGGCCGAGTTGGCTGTCGTGCGAGAGGTTGCCGTGGACGGGGAAGCGGGTGACGAACGTGCCGCCCTTTTCCATGACCATCCCGCCGAAGTCCTTGGCGCTGTAGAGGAACTCCGCGTCGGCGACCTTCTGCGAGGTCCAGCCCAGGCCTACGGTCGAGCGAACGCTCCAGCCGTCGGTGACGAAGACCAGCCCGTCCTTGGTGTCGTTGAAGTAGTTCTTCACGAGCACCGGATCTTCGGCCAACGCGGGGGAGATGACGCACAGACCCACGACGCACGCGAACAGGTAAGCTTTCATCGGCAGCTCCTTGTAGTCCCGGGATTCTACCAAAGCGGGGCCGTTTGGCGATTCCGAATTCCGATTTCGCTTCAGACGTGTGAGGCAAGCGGCGGCAATGAGAGCGGGATTGAAGCGGCGGCAATGAGAGCAGGACCTGCCTGCCGGCAGGCAGGTTGCACGGATTTCAGGATTACACGGAGATCAAGGGGCGGCGGCTTAGTTCATCACAATCGAACATGTGAGTGCGTCTGGCAGCGGCTTGCCGTTCGGCGCTGTAGAAGCCCAGGGCGTCACCCGCATCGGACAGCGCCGAACGGCAAGCCGCCGCCAAGGACGTACTCCCAGAATCAAGCGTGAAGAACTACTCGGTTTGCCTGCCGAAGGCACGAAGGCCGCCCCCCGTCACACCACGACCTCCAGGCCGCCGTCACACCGAGCCTTCCTCCGTGTGGCCGGGTACCCGTAGGTGGTGATCCCTTGCGTGATGGTCTCGCACATTCCCGAGCGGTCCTTCCCGTTGACATTCGCGCTGCAGTGCGGAGAATGCTACGCCATCCCTATCGGAGAAACAACATGGCCTTGCCCAAGCAGTTCCTGCAGACGTGGAGCAACCCGCCGTCCGATTTCCGCAGCGCGCCGTTCTGGTCGTGGAACTCCAAGCTCGAGCCCGCCCGCCTGACCGCCGCCATCGACGAGATGAAGCGGGCGGGGATGGGCGGCTTCTTCATGCACAGCCGCTACGGCCTCAAGACGCCCTACCTCAGCGAGGAGTGGTTCAAGTGCATCACCGCCTGCGTGGAAAAGGCCCGCCAGCTGGGGATGAAGGCGTACCTGTACGATGAAGACCGCTGGCCGTCGGGCGCCGCCGGCGGGCTGGTGACGCGGCCCAACAAGGCCCTGCGCGTGCACCGCCTGCAGATGCACACGGGCGAGGGGGCCCAGGCGGCCCCGGAGCAGTTCTTCGCCCGCGGCCCCAGCACCGACGCCAACGACGTCCTCCGCGAGCCCCAGGCCGTCTTCGCCCTGGAGCTCGACGACAAGGGCACGCTCCGTTCCTACAAGCTGCTGCAGGACGCCTCGGGGGCGGGCAAGGACAAGGTCGTCGCCTTCGACATGACCACCGAGCCCCCTTCCGGCTGGTACAACGACGGCACGTACCTGGACACGATGAACCCCGCGGCCACGGCTGAGTTCATCCGCGTCACGCACCAGGCCTACGCCGACCGCTATGGCAAGGACTTCGGCAAGCTGATCCCGGCGATCTTCTTCGACGAGCCCAACTACGGCCACCATTGGATCCACGTCCCGCCCGCGCAGTACGCCCTGCCGTGGACGCCGGAGCTGCCGCGGGAGTTCGTCCGCCGCCGCGGCTACGACCTGCGCGACCGCCTGCCCGAGCTGTACTACGTCGGCGGCGAGGGCGAATTCTCCAAGGTCCGGTACGATTTCTATCGCACGTGCACCGAGCTGTTCGTCGAGAACTACACCCGCCAGATCGGCCAGTGGTGTGCGAACCACCACATCGCCCTCACCGGGCACATGCTGTGCGAGGAGAATTTCCACTCGCAGATCGCGACGATCGGGGCGGCCATGCCGCACTACGAGTACATGCAGTGGCCGGGCATCGACATCCTGACCGACCAGGCGCACGAGCTCTCGACGGCCA
This sequence comes from uncultured Planctomycetaceae bacterium, assembly GCA_964616985.1. Lineage (GTDB taxonomy): Bacteria > Planctomycetota > Phycisphaerae > SM23-33 > SM23-33 > CAZTVF01. Next base: position 36,099 of record CAZTVF010000022.1, on the reverse strand, counting down.
AGCAGACGGCGTCGGTGGCCGACCAGCTCGGCAAGGAGCGCGTGCTGAGCGAGCTGTATGGCTGCACGGGCTGGGACTGGCCGCTGGAGGGGCACAAGTTCGTGGGCGACTGGCAATTCGCCGCGGGCGTGAACTTCCGCTGCCCGCACCTGACGCACTACAGCCTCGCCGGCGGCGCCAAGCGCGACTACCCCGCCAGCATCTTCACGCATAGCCCGTGGTGGTCGCACTACGGCATCGTCGAGGACTACTTCAGCCGCCTGAGCTTCATGCTCACGCAGGGCAGCCCGGTGCGCGACGTGCTGGTGCTGCACACCATCGAAAGCGCCTGGGGCCTGTTCGCCCCCGGGCAGTGGGCCGAGGGTAAGCCCCTGTTCGAACTCAACAAGAGCCTGATGGCCATCATCCGCACGCTCAGCGGCCAGCATTACGACTGGGACTTCGCCGACGAGTCGCTGCTGGCCAAGCACGGCAAGGTGTCCAAGGACTCGCTGAAGGTGGGCCGCCTGGCGTACAAGCTGGTCGTCGTGCCGCCCTCGATCACGCTGCGGGCGAGCACCGTGGCGATCCTCAAACGCTTCATGGCCGCCGGCGGGCAGGTGGTCTTCGTCGGCCGCCAGCCCACGCACGTCGATGGCGCGGCCTCGGCCGATGCGGCCAATCTGGTCGCCTCCGCCTCCACCAGCACCGAGCCCGGGATGATCGCCGCCATCGAGTCGCGCCTGCCGCGGCGGGTGTCGATCACGGCCGGCGGCGCCGAACTGGACTGCACGTGGTCCATGCTGCGTCAGATCAAGGACGCACAGGTGCTGTTCATCCAGTCGCACGACCGCAAGGCCGGCCACCGGGTGACCGTCCGCGTCGCCGGCGCCGCCCCGGCCGTGCTGTGGGACGCGATGTCCGGCAAGCAATACCAGCTGGCCGCGAGCGTCGACGGCGAGGCCGTCCGCTTCGACCTCGACCTGGGCCCCACGGGTTCAGCCGTGGTCACGCTCGGGGCGGCCGTGCCTGACGCCGCCCCCCTGCCGGCCGAACCCGCCGTGCTGCAGTCGCAGATGCTCGCGGGGCCGTACGAGGTCGAACTCTGCGAGCCCAACACGCTGCCGCTGGACTACTGCCAGTACCGCTTCGACGGGCAGGAGTGGTCGCAGCCGGTGCCCTCGCTGCGGGCCGACGCGGACATCCGCAAGAAGTTCGGCCTGTACAATCGCGTGGGCTACGCGCACCAGCCGTGGTACCTCTACGCCACCGGCAACGCCGATCTCGCGCCGCGAGGCCGCTGCCAGATCCGCCGCACCTTCCACGTCACCAGCGTCGCCTCGCATTGCCGCCTGGGCATGGAGCAGCCGGAGTTCTCGAAGGTCACCGTCAACGGCCAGGCCGTCGGGGCATTCGACGGCAGTTGGGTCGATGCGGACATCAGGACGACGGACGTGACGAAGTTCCTCAAGCCCGGCGACAACGAGGTGCTGATGGACTTCGACTACCGGCCTGACATGGAACTCGAGGACATGTACCTCATCGGGGACTTCGGCGTGGCCAGGCACGACGCGTCGGGGCCGCTGGCGCCGGGCAACCTCACGATGACCGCGCCGGTTCGCAGGCTCTCGACCGCCGCGTGGGTCGGCCAGGGCCTGGACTTCTACGGCGGGGCCGTGAAGTACAAGCTCTCGATCCGCAAGCCCGCTGTCGGCCGCCTGCGCGTCCGCCTGCCGAAGGTGGACTGCACCGCCGCGGTCATCCACGTCAACGGCAAGAGCTTCCCGCTGCCGTGGGCGCCGTTCGAGGCGGACGTGACCGAGGCCCTCACCGACGGCGACAACGCCGTCGAGATCGAGGTCATCGGCGGGCGAAAGAACATCCTGGGCCCCCTGCACGTGCCCTGGCACTCGTGGACGGGCCCCGGCGAGTTCGACCCCGACAACCAGAAGTGGACCAAGGACTACCTGCTCTTCCCGCACGGCCTGCTGGGCGGCGTCGAGGTGCAGGTGGTTCAGTAACGGCGGGTGAGCGGCCGGCCGCGGGCCTCGCACATGAACGACAAGGATGGCCTCATGACGTCTGACTTCGCCCGGATCTGGGACAACCCGCCGGCCACGTTCCGCAGCGCGCCGTTCTGGAGCTGGAATGGCCGCCTGGACCCCGCCCGCCTGCAGCGGCAGATCGAGAGCATGCACCGCGCGGGCATGGGCGGCTTCTTCATGCACAGCCGCTACGGCCTCAAGACGCCCTACATGGGCGAGGAATGGTTCCGCTGCGTGCAGGCGTGCGTGGACAAGGCCCGCCAACTGGGCATGAAGGCGTACCTGTACGACGAAGACCGCTGGCCGTCGGGCGCCGCCGGCGGACTGGTCACGCGCGACCACCCCGAGTTCCGCGCCGTCACGCTGCAGGCCCGCCCCGGCCCGGCCGCGCCCCAGGGCGGCAAGCTCGTCGCGAGCTTCGCCATCGATCTCGACGCCGGCGGCCGGCTGAAGTCCTATCGCCGCCTGCCCGCCGGCAGCGGCGAGGCGAACCTCACCTTCAGCCAGTGCCTCGCTGCCCCCAGCGGGTGGTACAACGACGGCACGTACATCGACGTCTTCAACCCCGCGGCGACGGCCGAGTTCATCCGCCTCACGCACGACGCGTACGCCTCGCGGTTCGGCAAGGACTTCGGCGACCTCATCCCCGCGATCTTCTTCGACGAGCCCCAGTATCCGCCCTCGCAATTCCACGCCGACGGTTCAGCCGACCTGCCGTGGTCGCCGCCGTTCGCCGAGCAGTTCCGCGTCCGCTTCGGCTACGATCTGCTCGACCACCTGCCGACGCTGGTGCGGTTCGAGGCCGCGTGTGAATTCTCGCCCGCGCGGTACCACTTCTACCGCATGTGCACCGAACTGTTCGTGCAGAACTTCACCGCCCAGCTGGGCCGCTGGTGCGCCGAGCACAACATCGCCCTCACCGGCCACGTCATGGGCGAGGGCGACATCTTCCAGACCATCACCGTCGGGGCGTGCATGCCGCACTACGAGCACATGCAGTGGCCCGGCATCGACGTGCTGACCGACCAGGCCAACGAGCTGCCTTCGGCCAAGCAGGCGGCGTCGGTGGCCGATCAACTCGGCAAGCCTCGCGTCATCAGCGAACTGTACGGCTGCACGGGCTGGGACTGGCCGCTGGAGGGGCACAAGTTCGTAGGCGACTGGCACCTGGCCACGGGCGTCAACCTCCGCTGCCAGCACCTGAGCTACTACACGCTCGCCGGCGGCGGCAAGCGCGACTACCCCGCCAGCATCCTCGACCACAGCCCCTGGTGGCCGCAGTACGGCGCGGTCGAGGACTACTTCGCCCGCCTGGGCGCCGCCCTCACGCAAGGCCGCCCCGTGCGCGACGTGCTGGTGCTGCACACCATCGAAAACGCGTGGGGCACCTTCGGCCCCGGCGGGTGGAGCAACGAGACGATCTGCTTCGTGCAGAGCCGCTTCGGCCGCATCGGCCAGACGCTCTCGGCCCAGCATTACGACTGGGACTTCGGCGACGAATCGCTCATGGCCCGCCACGCCCGCGTCGAAGGCGACACGCTGCACGTGGGCCTCATGTCCTACAAGGCCGTGATCGTGCCGCCCTCGTACACCATGCGGGCGAGCACGCTGGAACTGCTCCGCAAGTTTCAGGCGGGCGGCGGAAAGCTGCTGTTCGTCAGCCGCGTCGCCGACCGCGTCGATGCGGCGCCGTCGGGCGCGGTGGCCGAACTGGCCGCCCGCTGCCCCGCCAGCGGCGAGCTCTATCACGAGATCGCCGCCGCCGTCGAGTCGCTCCTGCCGCGCCGCCTGAGCATCACCGAGGCAGGCCGCGAGCAGACGTGCGTCTGGGCCATGCTCCGCCAGGTGCAGGGCGGCCAGTTCCTCTTCGTTCAATCGCACGACCGCCGCGGCGTCCACGACGTGCACGTCCGCGTGCGGGGCCCCTCGCCGGTGGTGCTGTGGGATGCGATGAGCGGCGAGCGCCGCCAGGTCCCCAGCCGCGCCGCGGGCGAGTTCGTGGAATTCGACCTGCACCTGCCGCCCACCGGCTCGGCCTTGGTCAGCCTGGGCCAAGCCGTGCCGCAGGCGAAGCCTCACGTTGAGCCGCAGAACGCCGCCCGCCGCGAGGCCATCACGGGCCCCTTCGCCATCGAACTGGCCGAGCCGAACACGATGCCGCTGGATTTCTGCCAGTACCGCTTCGGCGACGAGCCCTTCGGCGGCCCGGTGCCCTCGCTGGCGGCCGAGGCCGAGATCCGCAAGCACTTCAACGTCCCGGCCGGCGGTTCGCAGCAGCCGTGGTACCTCTACACCACCGGCGTGATCGACGTCGCCCCGCGAGGCCGCTGCCAGCTCCGCCGCACGTTCAACGCCTCGCACCTGCCGTCACGCTGCCTGCTGGCGCTGGAGCAGCCCGAGAACTACCGCATCACCGTCAACGGCCGCCCCGTCGCCTCCGCGCCGTGCGGCACGTGGGTGGATGAGGACATCGCGACGATCGACATCACGCCGCACGTCCGCCTGGGCGAGAACGAGCTGCTGTTCGACCTCGACTACCGGCCGGACATGGAACTCGAGGACATGTACCTCGTGGGCGATTTCGGCGTGGGCAAGATTCTCGCGGCCAACCCGCGCGAGCAGCTCAACTACACGCTGACGCCGCCGGTGACGCAACTGCAGCTGGGCTCGTGGGTGGGCCAGGGCCTGGACTTCTACGGCGGGGCCGTGCTGTACAAGATGAGCATCGCCCGCCCCGCCGCCGGCCGCGTGGGCATCGAACTGCCGAACATCGCCTGCACCGCCGCCTGCGTACACGTGAACGGCAAACGCCATCCCCTGCCGTGGGCCCCGTTCGAGGCCGACATCACCGACGCGATGAAGCCCGGCCTCAACGAAGTGATCGTCGAGGTCGTCGGCGGGCGAAAGAACATCCTGGGCCCGCTGCACACGCCCTGGACCAGTTGGACCGGCCCGGGCGAATTCAGCCCCAGGCACAAGGACTGGACGGACCGATACCTTCTCAACGACCACGGGCTGATGTCGCCGGTGATCGTGCGGACCTAGCGTTCTGTCAGTTGTCAATCGATGGGTGCCGTGTTGCGAAGTGCAGCGGTGCAACGTCAATGGATGGGTGCCGTGGGTTGCGAAGCGCGCGGACCAACGTCAATCGGTGGGTGCGGTGGTTTGCGAAGCGCAGCGGAGCAACCACGCACAACGCCGCCGGGGGTGCCATGCCGAAGTTTACCTGCCGGAGGCAGGCGTACCCGCGCCGGCATGCTCGGCCGGGACGCGCCAACGCGTGGCGGATCGGGTGTTTGGGGTCCCATAGGGACCACCGAATCTAGCCCAGCACTTCAGTGCTGGGTGTATTATCGATCTTTGTGAATATGAGTCCCTTAGGGACGATTGAAACGTCTCAGTCGTCCCTACGGGACTCCAGTACAACGGTCTCGCCCCGATTCGTTACTCTCAGTCGTCCCTACGGGACTCGAGAGCCAAAGGGGCATCGTAAAGGGTGACGACATTCTGGGCGGCGGCCTGGGAAGGCCGCCACCCTTCACATGGGAGTGCGTCTGACGCGTTCGGCCGCATCTGCCTTACGCCTTGAACTCCAGCGCGAAGCTCAGCTCCATCCGCTCGGCGAGCTGGGCGGGCGTGAAGGTGATGCGGCGGAGCAGCTCGCCGTGGGGCGACTCGGCCTTGCTCTCCTCGACGAGTTCCTTGACCGCGAAACGCCCCGCCGCCGTCGCCGTCAGCACGGCCGCGCCGTCGGACTGCGAGCGGATCGTGACGCTGCGGCCGTCGGCGGCCGCCTCGGCGGGCAGCGTGGTGATGAAGGCCTCTTCCACCGACTCGGGCGGGCGGCGGAAGACAAACGTGTCGGTGAGGCGCACGCCCTTGCCGCCGGCGGGGATGTCGATCACCCGTCCCAGCCGCTGCAGCGAGGGCGCCTCGTACGCCCCGCCCATTTCGATCTGCACCTGCTTGTCGCCCGCACCGTTGAGGCCGCTGGCGGTGAGCTTGCCGGCGAACTTCTCGCCCGGGCTCTGCGGGCAGCCGTCGATGACCGGCACGCTGTGGCCCAGCGAGTTGGTGAAGACGCTCTCGTAGCGGTGCTGGTTGAATGTCCGGGCCGAGTAGATCGGCCCGCCCGGATCGCACACGAACGTCGTCGCGTTGCGGTACACGACGAAAGTGCCGACGTCGTTGTGGTTGTGGTGCTCGGCATTGTGGCCGGCCTTGGCGCCCACGGTCAGGGGGCCGCTGTACACCTTTGCCAGGCCCAGCCGCTCCAGCAGTTCGTCGCGCGTCAGCTCGACCTGGTGATACTTGCTGCCGTCGTAGATCATCAGGTCCTGCAGCGAATCGATCGCCAGCGAACCGTCGGCCAGCAGCTTGCACATGCCGAACAGCTCCGGCACCCGATGGAAGCGGTTGATCAGGATCGTCGTTCCCGGCGACTGGAAGCCGCTGTGGGCGTCGGCAAACTTGAGTTCCACGCCCGGCCGCACCGCCGTCGAGACCGGGTAGCGGCAGATCCGCCCGATCTTCTCGCCGGCCATCAGGTCGATCTTGCCCGCGGTGAAGTCGTACAGGCCCGCGGCCAGGCTGACGTACCAGCCGAACCCGTACCGCCAGTAGCTGGGCCCTTCGGTGCAGCCGCCGTCGTCAGTGAAGCCGTCGATGAACTTCTGCACGCCGCCCAGCACCATCGACAGCACGTCCGTCAGCCGCCGGGGGTCCTTCTCCAGGAACATCGCCGCGTACGCCACGCCGCAGTGGCAGACGGAGTTCCAGTTGTTTGTCGTCGTCTTCCACCAGTAGTACTGGCGCTTGGGATCGAGGAAGACGTCGATCACGCGCCGCTGGATCTCCGCGGCCAGCCGCGTGCGGACCTCTTCTTCCATCCGCTCGCCCAGCAGCGCCAGGATCGTCGCGTGGCTGCGGCCCATCATCGCCGTCCACAGGTCGTAATGGTCGGCGTGGCTCTCGTGCGCGGGCGAGATCCACCGGGTGAGTTCGCAGTCGGCCCAGAGCAGGTCCTGCAGATACTCCAGGCGGTCGACGCCCAGGTAGCACGACATGGCCGCCAGCGAGATCTGCTGCTGGCGATCGCGGAGGTGCGTGTCGAAGTCGCTCCGTCGGCCATAGCGGCGGAACTGCCGGAACTCGCTGTACGTCAGCGAGCGGATGGGCTCGGCGGGCTTGAGCTCGCTCTCGATCCGCTCGAAGATGCCCTGCGCCTTGGCGATGCCGATCGCTCGCTCGCGCACGGCCGGGTCGTGAAGATACGGCATCGGCGAGCGGCCGATGGATTCGGTGACGATCTCGAGAAGCCGCTGAGGGGTGAGGCTTTGGGGCACGGATGGTTCTCCTAGGTGCAGTGGAACGTGCTGATGCGATCCTATGGGTCCCGTAGGGACCGCCGAAAATAGCTCAGCACTTCAGTGCTGGGTAAGCGAGTACTCCGATGCATTGGAGTCCCGTAGGGACGATTGAACGTTTCAGCCGTCCCTACGGGACTGAAATGCGCAGAATACCTGCGATTCCCCCAGCACTAAAGTGCTGGGCTATTCTCAGTCGTCCCTACGGGACGCAGTAGCAAAGGTAATCAAACCAATGCGTAGGTGCTGCAGGCGCTAATCGCCCGTTCCTTTCGGCCTCTTACCGGCTGACGGGCGTGGCCGGGAAGTACATCCAAAGGAAGTTCACGCGTTCGTGCTGGCCGAAGTAGAGCTCGCCCTGGCTGCCGGTGGCGGCGGCGCGGAAGTGATAGCCGTACTGCCGCTGCGTCAGCGTTGAGGCGGGTACGCCCATGTCCTGCAGCGCGCCGCGCTTGGGGTCGTAGCAGAACAGGTGGCCGATGTCGTCGTCCGCCCCGCTCATGCCGAACACCCTGCCGTCGTTGGCCACCGTGAGGCAGTGAATCTCCTCCAGGCGCGTGGGCTTGCCCAGCGGCGTCACCTCGCCGGTGGCCGGGTCGAGCTTGAAGAAGTAGCCGTCGGGGCTCGTGCCGCCGTAGATCACGCCCGACACCGGATCGACCGCCCACGCCGTCACCGTCGTGTGGGCCTGGCGCCCGGCGGCCGAGGCCACCTGCGAGCCCCAGAGCACCAGCTGGGCGGTGGGCAGATCGTATCGCCACAGATAGCCCGAACCGCTCGTGCCCCACACGCAGCCGCTGCGATCCACGACCATGCGCGGGCCGAAGAACGCCGGCTCGCCGTCGGGGTCCACCTTGCCGATCGTCTGCACGGCCGCGTCGGGCGCCGTCATGTCCAGCTTGAAGAACTCCCCGTCGCCTTCGGTCAGGCCGTAGAGCGTCTCGCCGTCGGCGGAGAAGACCGCGCCGGCGACCTTCTTGCCGCCGCCCAGAACGTCGCGGACCTTGGTGTACGGATACCGCGCGATGCCCCACTCCTGGATGAGGAAGCCCGTCGCCGCAGCCCGCCAGCTCGACCAGACGGCCGTGCCCTCGGGGCCGGTGGCGACGATGTAGACGTACTTGCCGCGCAGGGCGATGGCATCGATCCGCTGGGCGGCGGGGATCACGCCCATGTCATGGACGATGCCCGTGTCCTGGTGCGTCACCGCCACCATCACGCGGGCCACGGGCCCGGCCGTGCCCATGTAGACGGCGTTGCTGCGGGCGTCGGCCGCCATCGTCACGATCGCCGTCTCGCCGGCCGGCGGGGGCGTCGATTGCCCCGGAAAACACAGCGGCAGCGCCAGTAGGATGCCCTCGCCCACGAAGTCGCCCGTCCGATTCACCGAATATGCATTCACCATCTTGAATATCTCTCTTCTGTGCCCTGTAGCGGCTCTTTCTCTACTTCTCTCTGCGTACTCTGCGGCAGGGTCTTTCCGTCTAGCCCCACGTCCGCAGCGGCAGGTGCAGGTTGTCGCCCTTGGCCTCCATCGCCAGGCGGGACAGCCCCACTGGGATCGGCCGGTTCACGTCCCCGAAGAACAGGTTGCCCTTGGCGTCGCGCGCGGCGCGCGACACGTAGTGGCCGAACGCGCCCGGCTTCTCGAGCTTGGCGTAATCCACCTTCGCCAGCGTCTTGACGTCCATCTGCACGACGATCTGGTCGATCACCGTGCCCTCGCGCTCGGCGTTGTACCTCTCCAAACCCTCCGGCCAGCGCGTCGTGGAGTAGTACAGCTTGCCGTCGGCGCCGAACACCAGCCCGCCGCAGTGGTCGAGGTAGAACGCGATCGGCATCGTCTCGTCGCGAGGCTGGTGCACGGGGCCCAGGTCCTCCATGCGGCCGTACGCGCCCTCCTCGGGCCAGTAGCGGAACATGTGCGGATTGGCCGTCCAGGGCACGCCATACACGCAATCGCCCTCGGGCGAGGCGACCACGTCATAGAACACGCAGTGCCAGCCGCTGAGGCTCGGCGCGTGCGGGACGTAGACGGGAATCTCCTCCAGCCGGTCGGTGTCGGGGTCGTACCGCACGAGTTGCCCGTCGCCATTGCTGGTGAACGCGCGGCCACGGCGGTCGGTGAAGATCACCTGCGAATTGATCGAGCCCATGCGGCCCAGGCTGCGGATGCTGCGGGTCTTGAGGTCGAAGACCCAGAAGTGGTCGCGCGGGTAGGAGACCGCGTACAGCAGGCCGCGCTTCTCGTCGATCGACAGGCAGCGGCAGCCCTCGCGCGGGATGAACGGGCTGGTCCACGCGACGCGATCGGTCCGGGTGTCGAACGCGATCAGCACCGAGTGCGGGAAGGAACGCTTCTCGTCCTTCCAGTCGTTCCAGGCCGAGTACCGCCGCATGCCCATGCCCGGGGCGCTGAGGTGCGTGGCCATGTAGAGGATGCCGTCGGAGGACGGGGCGAAACTGTAGTGGATCTTGCACTGCGAGGCCTTGCCGTTGGTGCCGGGCTCGCCGGCGGCCTGGGCGACGTTCAGGACAGTGTCCAGGCTGTCGGTGGCATCGTTGTAGCGGACGATCTTGGCCTCGCCGCCGCCAAAGTACTCGCAGCAGGAGGCGGCATAGACTCTGCCATCAGGCCCGGCGTGCAGACTCCAGCAGCTGTCGGAGTCGGGCTTGTGGTCGAACATATAGAACTTCGCTGTCTTCATGGGGACTCAGGACCTCACGTTGGGAGGAAAACTCCGGGGGTTTCGAATAATGGCGGGCTATTGTGTCGCTTTGGCGGGCGATGTCAATAGCCATGAAATAATTCGCGGCTGGGTGACGCCCCAAGCGCCAGCCCAGCCGCGGGGAAAAGGAACATCTGGCGAGCGCCCCAAGGCGATCCCGCCAGTCAGGCCGAACAGCCGCCAGGCGACGGCTATCCGGGCCGACCGGGATGCTCCATTAATTCAAAGAAAATCCGAAATACGAAGCTCGAAATACGAAACAAACAGCCAAAGAAAACTCGAAATCCGAAACAGATTTGAATACAGAAAAAGCCAAAGACAATCCGAAACACGAAGCTCGAAATACGAAGCAGACTCGAATACCGAACTTGGCGTAAGCGCCATCGGCTGGACTATCCGATCGCGTCGTGCCCTTCCTCGCCGGTGCGGATGCGGACGGTGCGGGGAAGGTCCAGGACGAAGATCTTGCCGTCGCCGATGTTGCCGGTCCGCCCGCCTTCGAGAATGGCGTCGATGGTCGCCTGGACGAACTCGTCGTTGACGGCGATCTCCAGCTTGGTCTTTCGCAGCAGGCTGCCGGCCTCCTTGTGGCTGCGGTAGACCTCGGCGATGCCCTTCTGCCGCCCGCGCCCCATCACATTGGAAACCGTGACGAGGTGAATCTCTTTCTCCTCCAGCTTCTGGAGGATGTCTTCGAGGCGGTCGGGCTGAACGATAGCGATGATGTATTTCATGTTGGCCTTGCGGGGTTAATCGATGACGGTGTAGGCGGCTTCGCGGTGCTGCGACAAGTCCAGGCCCAGCGTCTCCTCGTGGTCGCACGCGCGGAGTTTGAACAGCACGTCGACGACCTTCAGCAGCACCAGCGTCAGGACGAAGGAATAGACGATCGTCACGCCCGAGGCCTTGAGCTGCGCGAGGAACTGGCCCATGCCGCCGCCGCGGGCGTTGATGGGGCTGATGACGGCGAGGAAGCCCACCATCAGCGTGCCGATCAGGCCGCCGATGCCGTGCACGCCGAAGGCGTCCAGCGAATCGTCGTAGCCCAGGCGGGGCTTGATCAGCGACACGAACAGCCAGGGTACGACGCCCGCGGCCACGCCGATCAGGGCGGCCCCGCCGACGTTGACGAAGCCCGAGGCGGGCGTGACGGTGGCCAGGCCCGCGACGGCGCCGGTGATGGCGCCCAGCATCGTGACCCGCTTGATGAACAGCCAGTCCATGACCGCCCACGTCAGGCCGCCGACGGCGCCGGCGGTGTGGGTGACGACAAAGGCGCTGGTGGCCTGGCTGCCGGCGTCGCTGGCGGCGCCCAGGGCGCTGCCGGCGTTGAAGCCGAACCAGCCGAACCATAGCAGGCCCGCGCCGATCACGGCGAAGGGCAGGTTGTGCGGCGGGGAGATCTTGTTGGGATAACCCTTGCGCCGACCCAGGAAGATCGCGCAGGCCAAGGCCGCGGCGCCGGCGCTGATGTGCACCACGATGCCGCCGGCGAAGTCGATGGCCGACGAGCTGTTGATCTTGAAGTCGACGCCCAGGGCGCTGAAGATGCCGCCCGCGCCCCACACCCAGTGGCAGACGGGGTCATACACCAGCGTCGCCCACAGCAGCGTGAAGATGCAGAACGGGCCGAACCGCATGCGTTCGGCAAAGGCCCCGATGATCAGGGCGGGCGTGATCACCGCGAACATCATCTGGAAGATCATGAACGCCTGGTGCGGGATGGTCGCCGCGTAGCCGGAGGGCGAGACGGCGCTGACGCCTTCGAGGCCCCACCACTCCAGCCCGCCGATCAGCCCGTGCTTGTCGGGCCCGAACGCCAGGCTGTAGCCGAACAGGATCCACTGCACGCTGATCAGGAACATGATCATCATGCACTGCATCAATACGCTCAGCACGTTCTTGCGGCGGACGAGCCCGCCGTAGAACAAGGCCAAGCCCGGGGCCGTCATCAGGAAAACCAGGGCGGCCGAGGTCAACACCCAGCCGGTGTCGCCGGAGTTGATCGCCGATGTCGAGGGGCCCTGGGCGAACGCCGCCGCCGGCAGCGCCAGCAGCACCGCTGCGACCAGCAGCCAGCGAGGACTATAGACGGACTTGGGTCGCAGCAACGACATCGCGTTCTCCTTGCACTTGTGCCTAGCCTCGACGCTGAAGCCCATCTCCAACGTCACCGCTTCCAATGCACACTCCGTGCCAGAAGCCCAAAGGCCGTCCTAACTTGAATAGCTATCGAGAATTGTCCTACTGTTTTTCAGTGTGATGGCCCTGCCGCGAGAGTCCCATTCGCCTACAAATCTGTAGCCCGGGCGCAGAACGAGTGACAAAAATGAGCGATTCGCCCGCCGACCGCGAGGCCGTCAGTTGGGCTAGGCACTACCGGAGAACGCGCACCGGGAAGTGCACTGACGGTCTCGCAGCCGGACAGGCGAATCGCTTTACTTCTTCCTCGTGAGACAGGCGTCCCGCCTGCCTTTCGCTCTGGTGTCATGCCGCAATGTACCCGCGCCGGCATGCTCGGCCGAGGCACGCCGGCGCGTCGCAAACAACGCGACGCCTTCAGCGTGGCACCCGAACCAGGACAGGCAAGACGCCTGCCCTGCGGTAAGGTCTATCCGATCGCCTCGTGGCCTTCCTCGCCGGTGCGGATGCGGATCACGCGGGGCAGGTCGAGGATGAAGATCTTGCCATCGCCGATGCTGCCGGTCCGCCCACCCCCGAGGATCGCGTCCACCGTCGTCTGCACGAAGGCATCGTTGACCGCGATCTCCAGCTTGGTTTTTCGCAGCAGGCTGCCCGCCTCCTTGTGGCTGCGGTAGACCTCGGCGATGCCCTTCTGGCGGCCGCGGCCCATGACGTTGGAGACGGTGACCAGGTGGATCTCTTTCTCTTCAAGCTTCGCCAGGATGTCGTCCAGGCGGTCGGGCTGAATGATTGCGATAATGTATTTCATGGTTTGGCTCCGTGTTGGCTGAGGTTAGTCAATCGTGGTGTAGGCCGCTTCCTTGTGCTGCGTCAGGTCCAGGCCGACGGTCTCTTCCTGCTCCGTCGCGCGGAGCTTGAAGACCATGTCCACGACCTTCAGCAGGATCAGCGTCATGACCAGCGAGTAGCCGATCGTGCAGCCGACCGCCTTCAACTGGATCATCACCTGGCCCCAGTTGCCGTCCCAGCCGCCGCTGCCGAGGCTGTTGATGCCCGCAGTGGCGAAGATGCCGGTGGCGATGGCGCCCCAGATGCCGCCGATGCCGTGAACGCCGAAGGCGTCCAGCGTATCGTCATAGCCCAGCTTGGCCTTGACCACGCTGACCATGATCCAGGGGATGATGCCCGCGCCCAGGCCGATGCCCATCGCGCCGATGATGTTGACGAAGCCCGAGGCCGGCGTGACGGCAACCAGCCCGCCGACGGCGCCTGTGATGATGCCCAGCACCGTGGGCTTCTTGTTGAAAATCCAGTCCATCAGAGCCCACGTCAGGCCGGCGACGGCCGTGGCTGTGTGCGTCACCACGAAGGCGCTGGTGGCGATCTTGTCGGCGGCCAGGGCGCTGCCGGCGTTGAACCCGAACCAGCCCACCCACAGCAGGCCCGCACCGATGACGGCGAAGGGCAGGTTGTGCGGCGGGGACATCTTCATCGGGTAGCCCTTGCGCTTGCCCAGGAACAGTGCCGTCGCCAGGGCCGCGATGCCCGCGTTGATGTGCACCACCGTGCCGCCGGCGAAATCGAGTGCGTAACCGGTCGTGGAGCTGAAGTCCCGGCCCCAGCCGCTCAGGAAGCCGCCCGCGCCCCACACCCAGTGCGCCACGGGGTCGTACACCAGCGTCGACCACAGCAGCACGAAGATGCAGAACGGTCCGAACCGCATCCGCTCGGCGAAGGCGCCGATGATCAGGGCGGGCGTGATGATGGCGAACATCATCTGGAAGATCATGAACGCCTGGTGCGGGATGGTCGCCGCGTAGCCGCCGGCCGACGCGTGATCCACGCCGTTGAGGAAGCTCCAGTCGAAGCTGCCGATGAAGCTGTTGCCGGGGCTGAAGCTCAGGCTGTACCCGCACACCACCCACTGCACGCTGACCAGGCACGCGATCATCATGCACTGCATGAGCACGCTCAACACGTTCTTCTTGCGGACGAGGCCCCCGTAGAACAGCGCCAGGCCCGGGGCGGTCATCAGCAGCACCAGCGCCGAAGATGTCAGCAGCCAGGCCGTGTCGCCCTTGTCCAGCGCCACCGGGGCCGCCGCGGGCTGGGTGGCGGCTTCCGCCGGTGCGGTGGTGGCCGTGTCCGCCATCACCGGCGTTGCATACATCAAGGCCAGGCAGACAACGGCTGCCGTGCAAAGCATCATCATCCTTGTGAAACTAAACCGTCGCATGAGGTTCTCCTTCGAACTCTGGTGGTCGCTTTGGTTTCTGCTGGGAGTCCGGCGTCGAGTGGTTCGCCAAGGCGACGCGTGGTGCTGGTCGACTTCATCACCCACGCCGCCGGCGAAACGAATCAGAAACCCGATACGCCTACTGCCTAGCCACACCGTAACAATGCACCGGCCGTGCCAGATGCGAACAAAAGCGTTAGTGCTGATCAGCCAGAGCTTTGCAGTGGAACCCGCGAGCAAGCGGATTTCGGATGACGCGACAATTGCGTAGCTTCAAAGACCAAAACGACAAAAGTGTCCTGCGACCTCGCCGCCTCTTGAAGCCTGCCTGCCGGCAGGCCCCGCTCTCTTTCCGTTTCTTCTCTTCTCACCCAGCCGCCGGCGGAGGATTCCCGCTTGCGAAAAGAGCGCCCGGCCCATACTTTCATTGTGGTTTCGCTGCGAGGCGAAGGGACGACAGGCCCGTAAGTGTGATGGCAACATGAGTATTGCGCCCAACTTCACCGACTACGAGACGGCCCTGCGAGAGATGAAACTGCAGGCGCCGGAGTATTTCAACTTCACGGTCGACGTGTTCGAAAAATGGGCCCGCCAGGACGCGGCCCGCACGGCCTTGCTGATCGCATCCAGCGACTGGGCACGCATCGACTCGTTCACATTCGAGGCCCTGCGGCGGCGGATCAACCGGTTCTGCAACGTGCTGCGCAGCGAAGGCCTGGTCAAGGGCGACCGCGTACTGATGCTGCTGGGCTGGTGCCCGGAGTGGTACGTCGTCATCCTGGCCATGATCAAGCTGGGCATCATCCCCATCCCCACGACCACCCAGTCGCGCCCGCGCGACCTGCTCTATCGGTTCAACACCTCCGGCGCCGTCGGCATCATCGCCTCAGCCGATCTGGCGGCGGTGCTGGAGCCGGTGGCCGGCGAGTGCAAGAGCCTCCGCCACAAGTTCGTCGTCTCGCACGCCTCGGCCCCCGCGCCGGCGGCCGCCGGGTGGATCGACCTGGCCGCGGCGATGGCGACCCAGCCGGAGGAATTCGACGGCTGGCAGCGGACGCGCAGCGACGACCCGATGCTGATCTATTTCACCTCCGGCACGGTGGCGTACCCCAAGATGGTGCTGCACACGCAGGCGTCGTACGGCATCGGGCACACGCTGACGGCCCGGCTGTGGCACGACCTCAAGCCGACGGACATCCACTGGACGCTCACCGACACCGGCTGGGCGAAGGCGGCCTGGGGCTGCCTCTTCGGCCAGTGGACGGTGGGCGCGACGGTCTTCGTCTCGGCCGCCCCGAAATTCGAGCCGCAGAAGACCTTGAGCATGTTCGGCAAGGTGGGCATCACGACGTTCTGCGCACCGCCGACGGTCTACCGCATCCTCGTCCGCGACAACCTCAAGGCATACGATCTATCCACGCTGCGCCACTGCACGAGCGCCGGAGAGCCCCTGAACCCCGAGGTCATCCGCATCTGGAAGGACGCCACCGGTTCGAACATCTACGACGGCTACGGCCAGACCGAGATGGTGAACATGCTGGCCAATTTCCGATGCGTGCCGATCAAGCCGGGCTCGATGGGTAAGCCCGTGCCGGGTTTCGACGCGGTGATCCTCGACGACGAGGGCCGCGAGCAGCCGGCGGGCAACGAGGGGCACCTGGCCATCCGGGTCAAGCCCGACCGCCCGCTGGGCTTCTTCGCCGGCTACGTGGGGGACGAGGAGTCGATGGCGCGATCGTTCCGCGGCGACTTCTACTACACCGGCGACCGCGCGTACAAGGACAGCGACGGCTACTTCTGGTTCGTCAGCCGGGCCGACGACGTGATCATCACCTCGGGCTACCGCATCGGCCCCTTCGAGGTGGAGAACGCGCTGATCGAGCACCCGGCCGTGCGCGAGTCGGCCGTCGTCGCCAGCCCCAACGAGCTGCGCGGCGAGATCGTCAAGGCCTTCATCGTGCTGGCCGACGGGTATCAGCCCTCGCCGGCGCTGGTCACCGAACTGCAGCAGCACGTCCGCAAGATCACGGCCCCCTACAAGTATCCGCGCGCGATCGAGTTCGTGAAGGAACTGCCCAAGACCATCAGCGGGAAGATCAAGCGCGGCGAGCTGAAGCGCCGCGAGTGGGCGGGCTGGAAAGGCGGCATGAAGAGCATCCGCCGCCGGCGACGCTACGGGCGGACCTATCGCCGCCTGGGCCTGCTGGGCCTGATGGAACGCCTCCGCCGCACCTGGTTCCCCCGCGCCGAGAAGGCCCGACGGTGACGCCCCGTCTGCGTAAGACAGCCTAGATCGAAAACTTGGTTTGCGAGCACGGGTTAGGAGAGAGTAGCGTGCCGAAGAGCACTACATGTCTGCTTGGAGTAATGCTTATCTTGGGCCTATCCTGCGATGTTGGCACATCCTCACGGAAGACTGTCTCGCCCACCTCTGTTGCAGCGGCCACGGCTCCCGGATCGACGCCATCCCCTGAGAGGATTGCGGCCGACCGCATCACGTCTCATGCGGGCGCATTTGTTTACTGGCAAGGATCTGACGAACAGAGACATGTGACGCGGGTAAGCATTACCGGGTGGCCAGAGAACGTCGTTGCCGATCTCCGAAACCTGCCGCAGTTGCAGCAGGTAACGGTTTGTTCCGAGACCGTTGATCGGAAGCGACTTCGCGAGATCGCCTGCCTCCGAGACTTGCGCTCAGTACGGCTTTCGTGTCCTCTGACAGACGCCGATCTTGCGGTCATTGCGGGAGCAGCCCGTTTGGAGGATATTCGTCTGGATGCAGCCGAGGTGACCGATGATGGGTTGACTATGCTCCCTCGCTCGTTACGAGAACTTGGCCTGCACGACCGCAGGAGCGTATCCGATGGCGGTATGGCCACTATCGCGACTCTGGGCAGTCTGACATGGCTCGATCTTAGCGGAACCCGCATAACTGACCAGGGAGTATTGAGTTTGTCACAACTGAGTAAGCTATCCTACTTGGATGTGCGACAAACGGCAGTTACGGGCGTGGCCGTCGAGAAGTTAAAATCATTACTTCCGCAGACTACTATTCCTTTCGCAGTTGACGCAACGCGCCCCTCGCCCAGGTGAATGGAAGGGATGCGTTCGGGTACCACCGGCGGCACCGAAGTCGCTCGCCTTTTGGCGCTGTTTCTCCCCGCGCGGCAACGGCGATGACGTGTCCAGCGCCGATCGGCGCCAGCCCCAGCGGTTCTCAACCGGTTGCTTTCCCCGCCTCGCGAAGTGCGTTTTGACGCAGTTCCTCGCGGTAGGCGATGCGCTGGAACTCGGCCGTGTGCTGGCTGATCGCCTGAAGCGAATCGCGGCCTTGCTCGCTCTGTTCCATGCCGATGAACTGGAAGCCCAGCACCGTGTGCTCGGGCTGCGGGTCGATGTGCCGCACCTGGCCGTCGGCGAAGATGGCCTCTTCGCCCGCGCCGAACAGCACGCGCGTGCCGACGAGATCGCCCTCCTCGATCGACCGCACCGAGTTGTCCGTGGTGCGGAGCAGGAAGCCGCCCGCACTGAGGTTGATGATGCGGCCGGACCAGACGGGACGGTCGGGGCTGGTGCCGCAGGGCTCGGAGGCCTGGTCGCCCAGCCAGAACGACGCCCGGACGATGAAGCCGGCCGGCACGTCGGATCGCAGGTACGCGCGCCGCTGGAGACGCTGCATGCGGGCGGGGAATTCCAGGGCGAGCAACGGGCCCGCCGCGCCGGGACGGGCCCCGACCGCGACGGCCTGGAAGACATATTTATGATGCTTGAGCTTGAGGCTGATGCCCAGCACCTGCCCCACCGCGATCGCGCACGCCTCGTGCGCCGCTGCGGCCGGGGCCGCGGGCGCCGGCGATGACTCATCCTCGGCCGCATGGCCGGTGCCTACCGCCGGTGGCGTGATGCAGAGGTAGTGCCCCTCCCGCGCGATGACGCGGCTGTGAAGGTTGGCCCATTTGCCGTGCGAACGGACGGTGACCGTGACGGGCACGGCCTTGTCGGTTGCGGCGGCGATGACTTCGTTGATTTCCCGTGGGCACAGATCTTCAAGCACAGCCATGGGTCACCTATCCTTCAGGAGACGACAAGCCTCCAGATGGTTCTTCGGAAGATGTAGGGCGGGACTTGAACAGTCAATGGGTTGGGGACTCGATGCCCGGGTGTGGGTGCCATGCTTTTAGGTCCGAAGGACCAAAAGCATGTTTACGCGCCGTTGGGTGCCATGCTTTTCGACCCGCAGGGCCAAAAGCATGTTTACAGTTCGCACGGGTCAACATTCTCTCTCGGCATGCAGGACCCGGCCCTGCGGGCCGGAACCTGCATGCCCTACGACGGAGGCATGCCGGCCTATTCGAGCTGCGCGGGGTACTGAGGGGGGCGGCCTTGGAGGACGTTGACGATGTCGTAGACGACGTCGCACATGCGTTCCATGGCCGAGGGCACGCGGGCGGCGATATGCGGCGTGAGGATCACGTTCTCGCCCATCACGGCGTACATCGGATAGTCTGGCGGCGGCGGCTCGGGGTCGTGGCAGTCGATGGCGGCGGCGGAGACCTGCCCGCTGCGGATGGCGTCGGCGAGGTCGTGATAGTTCACGCACTGGCCGCGGGCGGCGTTGATGAACTGCGCGCCCTTCTTGAACTGCGCGAGGGTCTGGGCGCGGATCATGTGCTTCGTCTGCGGCGTCACGGGCGTGTGGATCGTGATGATGTCGCTGTTGGCGTAGAGCGTGTCCTTGTCGACCGCCTCGGCGGGATAGTCCACCTTGATGTCCAGGATGTCGTTGTACATCACGCGCATGCCCAGCGCGGCGGCCGCCCGGCCCACGCGGCTGCCGATCCGCCCGCAGCCCACGATGCCCAGCGTGGCGTCGGCCAGGAAACGCCCGTACATCTGGTTGCGCTCCTTGTGGAACTGCTCGGCCGAGACGGGCCCCTTCAGCGGCCAGTAGCGGCGGTTGAGCAGCACCAGCATGCCCATGACATAATCGACCACCGCCAGTGTGTTGGCCGCCGGCGTGTGCACGACTTCGATGCCACGGCGGCGGCAGGCGTCGACGTCGATGTTGTCGATGGCCACGCCCGCGCGCCCGACGACCTTGAGCCGCCTGGCCTTGTCCAGCAGGTCGGGCGTGACGAGGGTGTAGGTGCGGACGACGAGGGCGTCGGCGTCGCCGATCAAGTCGCCGACATTGTCCTTGTTCCCCAGGCGGACCTCGCCCTGCTCGCGCAGGTAGGCCAGCGCGCGGTCGCTGAGGGGTTCGGTCACCAGGATGACGGGGCGAGCGGCGCTCATTCCGACCACTTTCGCTCCCGGATGGCACGCGGCACCAGGCGGCTGCGGAGGCGGACCCACATGCCCCACAGCCCCAGCCGCTTGGACAGGCTGCGGATCTGCGGGTCATCGGGCGAGAGCATCAGCGCCCGCGAGATGCAGCGGCGGGCACGGGCCACTTCGCCCTTCTCCAGGTGCGCCAGCGCGAGGTTGTACAGCGCCAGCGGATAATCGGGACGAAGCTTGAGGGCCTTGCGGCAGTGGCGGATGCCGTCCTCGAACTGGTCCATCATGAAGAAGCTGACGGCAAGGTCGTGCTGCGCCTGCGGGTCTTCGGGCTGCAGGTTCACCAGGTGGCGCAGGACGCTGTTGGCCTGGTACACCTGGCGGGCCTCCAGCAGCAGGCGGCCCAGGTCGGCCAGCATGACGGGGTCATCGCCGCAGCGCTTCAGTTCGTACAGGAACGACTTGACCGCCTCGTCGGTGCGGCCGGCCTTGAGGAGCACCTCGCCCAGGCGCATGCTGGCGCCGGGGAAATCCTCTTCCAGCTGCAGGACGCGGCGGAATTCCTCTTCGGCTTCGGCCAGGCGGTTCTGCTTGAGCTCCAGCTCGCCGATGCAATAGTGGGCCCCGGCGTGGTCGTAGCAGCGGTCCAGGGCGAGGCAGAATTTCTTGCGGGCCTCGCCGAGTTCGCCCAGTTCGACCAGCAGTTCGCCGAAGTCGAGCATGACCTCGACGTCGTCGCCGTGCAGGAGCATCTCGTTTTCGTAGTGCCTGCGGGCGCGGGCAAGGTCGCCCATGGCCCAGCAGCCTTCGGCGATGCGGAGGTTGGCGTCGGGGTGCTGGGGGTCGAGCTTGAGCGTCTGCTCCCAGCACTGGATGGCCTTGGGGTACAGGCCGCGCGCGTAGAAGGTGTTGCCGATGTTGTAGTAGCACAGCGGGCACTGGGCCTTCACCTGGCGGGCCATGTAGAACATGAGCTCGGCGTTCTCGTGGTCGCCCATGTCGGTGTAGGTGACGATGCGGTTGCAGTACGAAGGCTCGTAGTTGGGATTGATCCGCTCGATCTTGGCGAAGCAGCGGAGGGCGTCCTCGTAGCGGCCCAGGCGGGTCATGTTGACGCCCAGGCAGTTGAGGGCCTCGACGTCCTTGGGGTCCAGGTCGGAGGCGACGCGGAACGCCTCGCACGCCCGGGCGTAATCTTCCATCGCCTCCAGCGTGACGGCGAGGTTGAAATGCCACGAGGCATTGCAGGGGTTGACGTCGATGGCCGCGCGCAGTTCGGCGGCGGCTTCGGCCCATCGACCCTGGTCGTACAGTTTGTGGGCTCGACGCACACGAGATTCGGCGTCAATCCATTCCGTCATGGTTTGCCTATCCGAGTAAGCGGGCCTTTAGTGTGCCGGCGCGAGCAACCTCCGTCGCCGGCGAGAGTCCTTC
Source organism: uncultured Planctomycetaceae bacterium (assembly GCA_964616985.1). Classification (GTDB taxonomy): domain Bacteria; phylum Planctomycetota; class Phycisphaerae; order SM23-33; family SM23-33; genus CAZTVF01. The sequence continues at coordinate 14,885 of CAZTVF010000022.1, read as the reverse complement.
TGATGCGCGGTATTGTATCACCCCCCGCCAAATTCGACAATACCCCCAGCGGCGTCGCCAGGACAAATCGAGAAAATTCTATGCCGCCACGGTATCATACCTCCATGACTCACGCGGATTATCTTTCGCTCGATGACGCGGCGCTGCTGGCGCAGTGCGAACGGCACACGTACCGCTCGTCGGGCCCCGGCGGCCAGCACCGCAACAAGGTCTCCTCGGCCGTGAGGCTGCACCACATTCCCACCGGCATCACCGCGCATGGCGACGACTCGCGATCGCAGAACGACAACCGCGTGCTCGCCCTCAAGCGCCTGCGGATGAACCTCGCCTGCCAGCTCCGCCGCCCCGTGGACCCCGCCGCCCCCATCCCCCCGCTGGTGGCCGAATGCATCTTCGCCCCTCGCGGCCGCGGGGCCAGCCCCGACCACAAACGCCTGACCATCGGGCGCAAGGATTTTCGCTTTTGGCCGGTGGCGGCGTTCCTCCTGGACGTGCTGGAGAGTTTCGAGGGCCGCCTGTCGGAGGCGGCGAAGTACCTGGGCATCACCACCAGCAACCTGGGCACGGTGCTCCAGAGCGACCGCCACCTCCTCGCCGTCGCCCAGCAGATCCGCAAGGCCCACGGCCAGCACCCGCTGGCGTGAAAATGCGAGCGGGATTACGGGATTCAGAGGATTAGGGGATAAGGAAGAACGAGAGAAGCCCGTTTGGCCCAATTCCTACCCTCGTGGCGCATGTCGCAACCACAGAGCGGTTGCATAGCATAGCCTCCGGTTGCGAGCGCAAGCGACCTACCCGTGGCCCCGGCCCGCGTGCCGCATGGCCGCAACCGCGGAGCGGTTGAAATAGCGTAGCCTCGGGTTGCGAGCGAAGCGAGCTACCCGTGGTCAGGGCCCGCATGGCGCACGTCGCAACCGCGGAGCGGTTGGTTAACATCGAGCCGCTGTCACGTCAAACGATTAACCAACCGCTACGCGGTTGAACGTCCCGGCCCCTACGGGTAGGCCGCTGCGCGACCAACCCGAGGCTGGAGCTATTGAGCCGCTCTGCGGCAGGGATGGCCCGTCGAACTCGGCCCAAATGCTCGGCATGTTTCGCCGCTCGCTCCCTCCATCCAATCCCCTGATCCTTCAAATCATCCTTAATCCCGCTCTCTTTGTTTCGTTTCCCCGCCGCCAGTCTTCACAGAAAGCCTTGACGCAACCATTGAAGAAGTCTAACATTGCAGTCGTTGTAATCAGTAACCAGGCGGGAAGGAGCATTCCGATGGCGGGTGAATTCACCGGCAAGACTATTCTCTTGGTCGACGACGACAGGGACATTCTGGCGGCCATGCAGGCGGCGCTGTCGGACCTGGGTCCCGAGATCCTCACGGCCACGGACGGCAACGACGCGGTGGCGCAGGTGGCCCAGCGGACTCCCGACCTGGTGGTGCTGGACCAGATGCTGCCCAAGCGAAGCGGGTTCCTGGTCATGTCGGAGGTCAAGCGAGGTAAGAAGCGCACCGACCCGCCTCGCGTCATCATGATCACCGGCAACCTCGGCAGCCGCCACAAGGTCTACGCCGAGAGCCTCGGAGTGGATGTCTACCTCAACAAGCCCTTCCGGATGGAGAAGCTGATCGAGGCGGCGACCAAACTTTTGACCGCAAATTAGCCTTGCGTCCCGCGGCGCTGTCGACTAGAGTGTTGCGGCGAATCAAGGTTTAACGAAAAGTTCTGCCCCCCACGTGGCTTGTGGCTGCAGGAAGGGCGGAAAAAGCAGGGTAGTGAAGCGTGACCACAGAGGCAAAGAAACAACTCGTCAAAGATCATCAACGCCACGAAGGTGACACCGGTTCGGCCGAAGTGCAGATTGCACTGCTGACGGCGCGGATCAACCACCTCTCCGAGCATCTGCAGTCCCACAAGAAGGATCACGCCTCCCGCCGGGGCCTGTTGATGATGGTCGGCAAGCGCAATAGCCTGCTGAAGTACCTGTCGGGCAACCAGGTCGACCGCTACAAGCAGATTATCGCCAAACTGGGCCTGCGCAAGTAGTCGCACGCGGCCGTCCCGGTTTTGCCGGCCTCGCCGAGTGCGCCCCGCCCATCGCGGCCTTACGTTCCGGCGCCCTCCCCCGTTTCCGGCATCGCCGAGGCGTGTCGTATCATATTTACTCCGCTAAATACAACAGTTGGATGGTATATAGGAACCGGCCCCAGCGCAGCGCGTGCTGCGCCGAGGCCAGAGCAAGAGGAAGAGGAAGAGTGCTATGACAGTGGTAAGAGTAGAACGCGAAATCGGCGGCAGGATTCTGAGTCTCGAAACCGGAAGGGTGGCCAAGCAGGCCCACGGCGCGGTGATGGTCCGCTACGGCGACACCGTCGTCCTTTCCACCGTGCTGACGGCCAAGCCCCAGCGGGAGGTCGACTTCTTCCCCCTCTATGTCGACTATCGCGAGATGGCCTACGCGGCCGGCAAGGTGCCGGGCGGCTTCTTCAAGCGTGAAGGCCGGCCCTCCAGCAAGGAAATCCTCACCTGCCGCCTCATCGATCGCCCCATCCGCCCCCTGTTCCCTGAAGACTTCATGGACGAGGTCCAGCTGCAGAGCCTCGTCCTGTCCGCCGACGGCCAGAATGACCCCGATGTGCTGGCGGTCATCGCCTCCTCGGCGGCCCTGATGCTGTCGCCCGCGCCGTTCGACGGCCCCGTGGGCGCCGCCCGCATCGGCTACGCCAACGGCGAGTTCATCATCTTCCCGACCACCGAGCAGCTGGACAACAGCGAGCTGGAACTGATCGTCACGGCCCATGCCGAGGCGATCAACATGCTCGAGTTCTCCGGCAAGGAAGTGTCCGAAGAGATGGCCGCCAAGTCCATCGAGATCGGCACCAAGGTCTGCCAGGAGATCGTCGCCCTGATCAACGAGTTGGCCGCCCAGGTGAAGGTCGAGCGGACGTTCAAGGCCGAGGAGTTCCCCCAGGAGCTGATGGACCTGGTGAGCAAGAAGTCCGAGGCCCGCCTCCGCGCCGCCAAGCAGATCGCCGCCAAGGTCGAGCGCAATGACGAACTGGGCAAGATCCAGGAAGAGCTGCTCGCCGAACTGTGCCCCGAAGGCGTCGAAGAGCCCAAGTTCTCCAAGGAGCAGGTCAAGTACGCCCTGTACAAGCTCGAGGGCAAGGTGCAGCGCGAACTGATCCTCGCCGGCAAGCGCCCCGACGGCCGAAAGATCGACGAAGTCCGCCCCCTGGGCATCGACGTGAGCGTGCTGCCCCGCACCCACGGCTCGTCGCTGTTCAGCCGCGGCGAGACGCAGGCGATGGTCACGGCCACGCTGGGCACCAAGCGCGACGAGCAGATCGTCGACGGCCTGGGCGATGAGTACAAGAAGCGCTTCATGCTGCACTACAACTTCCCGCCGTTCAGCGTGGGCGAGCTTCGCCCCATCCGCGGCCCCGGCCGCCGCGAGATCGGCCACGGCGCCCTGGCCGAGAAGAGCCTCGAGGCCGTGCTGCCCAACCGCGACAAGTTCCCCTACACGCTCCGCGTGGTGGCCGACATCATGGAATCCAACGGCTCGACGTCGATGGCGACCGTGTGCGGCGCGACGCTGGCGCTGATGGACGCCGGTGTTCCGATCACCAACCCGGTGGCCGGCATCAGCATCGGCATGGTCTCCGAAGGCGACCGCTACATCCTGCTGACGGACATCATCGGCGAGGAAGATTTCCACGGCGACATGGACTTCAAGGTCGCCGGCACGACCAAGGGCATCACCGGCATCCAGCTGGACATGAAGGCCCGCGGCATGACGCAGAAGCAGGTGGTGGAGACCTTCGCCGCCGCCCGCAAGGCCCGCCTGCACATCCTCGACCAGATGCTCAAGGTCATCCCCGCGCCGCGCAGCGAGATCAACCGCTACGCCCCGCGCATGCTGACCATCAAGATCAACCCCGAGTTCATCGGCAAGGTCATCGGCCCCGGCGGCAAGATGATCAACAAGATTCAGGACGAGACCGGCGCCACCATCGACATCGAAGAAGATGGCACGATCTACGTCGCCTGCACCAACGCCCAGGGCGCCGAGGCCGCAATTGGCGCCATCGAAGGCTTGACAGCGCAGGTACAGGTTGGGAGAATCTACACAGGCAAGGTTGTCTCGATCCGGGAATTCGGTGCGTTCATCGAGATCCTCCCCGGCCAGGACGGCCTGTGCCACGTCAGCGAACTCGACGAAAAGTACGTCAAGAACGTCGACGACGTCGTCAAGATGGGCGACGTGATGAAGGTCAAGGTCATCGCCATCGACGACCAGGGCCGCGTCAAGCTTTCACGCAAGGCTGCCATGCGTGACGAAGCGGAAAAGAAAGAGTAAGGCCGTAAAGGGCCCGTTTGCCTCGCCGCCACAACCGGCATCTCGGTCATCCTGACCGTTCCGGCGGGCGAAGCGATGGGCCAGGAACGCAATTTCCGCCCGCTCGGCGGGGCCCGCCAGGGTCCCGCCGGGCCGGGTGTCGCGTCCAGCTGTGCCAAATCTGTTCAGTCTTCGGGTCATCTGCAGCCGGAATGCTTTCGTGCATTCTGGCGATGCGTTTGCGTTTGGATGGGCACGTCCATTTGAAGCCGGCGGCGATACGCTTGCCCCGGCGGAGAAAGGGGTGATTTATGCCCATCGGCAAGGTGAAGTGGTTCGATCCGAAAAAGGGCTACGGGTTCATCGTCGGCGATGAAGGCCAGGACGTCTTCGTCCATTACACGTCGATCCAGGGCAGCGGTTTCCGCGTGCTCAAGGACGGCGAGGTGGTCGATTACGAGCTGGCCAAGGGCGACAAGGGCTTCCAGGCCCGCAACGTCAATCGCGCCGAGCCCACAGCCGAACAAGGCCAGCAACCCCTCGCGTAATCCGGCGGATTCCTTATAATGCCGGGCCTGGGCTGCGACTGCCGGAGGCGCATCGTCTCTGCGTGGCCGCCGCCCCCATGAAGGACCGGGCATGACCGTCGTGTGGATACTGCTGGGAGTGCTGCTGGGAGGCCCGCTGTGGGTGCTGGGCACGCGGTGGCTGTCGAGCCGCGTGTGGCACAGCGCCCGCCGCCTCACCGCCCGCGCCAAGGGGCAGGAACAACTGGTCGAACTCGGCCAGCTCGCCGGGGGCCTGGCCCATGAAATCAAGAACCCCCTGTCCACCATCAACCTCAATCTCAACCTGTTGGCCGAGGATCTCTCGGCCTACCAGGACGAGCCCCACCGCCGCTGGCAGCGCCGCCTCACCAGCGTGCAGGACGAGGTCAGCCGCCTCCGCGACATCCTCGAGGACTTCCTCCGCTACGCCGGAAAGTACGAGCTTCAGCTGGCCGTCGTGGACCTCCGCCGCCTCGTCGGCGAGCTGGCCGATTTCTTCGCCCCGCAGGCCGAGGCCGCCCGCGTCGTCATGCGGACCACGCTGCCCGACACGCCCGTTCGCGCCCGCGTCGATGAGAACCTCATCAAGCAGGCGCTGCTGAACCTCATGATCAACGCCACGCAGGCCATGCCCGAGGGCGGCGAGCTCATCCTGCGCCTCGGCCAGGATCGCAGCCACGCCGTGATCGAGGTCATCGACACCGGGGCGGGCATCGACCCGGCCGACCTGCCGAAGATATTCCAGGTGTACTACTCGACGAAGAAACACGGCAGCGGCCTGGGCCTGCCCACCACCCGCCGCATCGTCCGCGAACACGAGGGCATGATCCACGTCCAGTCGCAAAAGGGCATGGGCACGCGATTCGTGATCACCCTGCCCATTGCGCAAGAATCGTAAGTGCTCACGATTGATCTTGTGCGATGAGCCCGTGAAGGAACACTAGAATAAGAAGGACGAACATGGTTTCAGACTGTCCCGGCTGCGGACGAAGGTCAGAATTCACTGCCATGGGGGATGGCAGGTTCCGCTGCAATACGTGCAGCCACGTGGTCCCGCAGAGGCTCCCGTCCTCTGTGCCAAGTCTTTCGGGGCTGCCGTCCTATCCTGGCCAGACGCTGGCGATTGTCCTGCGAGTCCTCGGGTTGATCGTAGGCATCGGCGTCGTGAGCCTCCTCCTGGTGCGTGGAGGACTGCTGACAGCCTTGCCTTTCGTCATCCTGGGCCTTGCGCTTTGGGGAATCGCAGAGAGCATCGCCAACTCCGGGCGTGCATTGGAGGAAGTCCGTCGCTTGGTCGCCGACCTCTCCTCGCGGGCGGATGGTTCGGGCAAAGCAGAGAACAAACCCAAGCCATGAGTACACAATTCCCTGACATCCCGACGCTCTGCCCGCGGCCGGTTAACCTGCCCGCGCCGGACCTCGACGCGGCGGCCGCCGATGCACTGCGCCTGCTGCCGCGGGGCCCGCTGACGGTGCTGGTCAACGATCCGCAGCGCCACACCGACACCCCGGCCGTGCTGGCCGCCATCGCCAGGCTCGTGCCGCCGGCCGATACGCGTCTCCTCGTCGCCACGGGCTCCCACAGCCGCCCCGCCAGTGCCGCGGCCTTCGAAGGCCAGCTCACGCGCGGCCTGCCGTACGCGGACGTGCAGTGGCACGACAGCCGTAGCGAACGCCTCCGCCTCATCGGCGGCGCAGGCGGGTGGCATGGCCATCCGTGGCTTCTGGCCGAGGGCGGACTGCTGGCCATCGGCAGCGTCGAGCCCCACTACTTCGCTGGCTTCACCGGGGCGCATAAGACGGCCACCATCGGCGTGGCCGCCTACGGCGACATCGAGGCCAACCACGCCTGGGCGGTCCACTGCGCCAGCCGCCCCTGCCGCACCGACGGCAACCCGGTCTACTCCCGCATCGAGGGCCTGCTCGCCGACCTCCAGCGTCTCCGCCCGCTGGCCGCCATCAACCTCGTGCAGGTCGGTGAGCGTATCGTCTTCGCCGCCGGCGGCGACATGCTGGCCACGCTGGGCAACGCTGCCGTCGTGGCTCAGCGGATCTTCGTCGCGCCCATCGACGCCCCCGCCGACGCCCTGATCGCCGACGTCACCGGGCCCCTGGGCCAAAGCTTCTACCAGGCCGACAAGGGCATCAAGAACAGCGAATGGGCCGTCCGCGACGGCGGCGTGCTGGTCCTGCAGGCCCCCTGCCCGCAGGCGATCGGCCAGGACGCCTTCGTCCGCCTGCTTCGCGACGCCGCCGACTACGACGCGGCCATGGCCCTGGTGAATGCACGCGGCTACCGCCTGGGCGATCACAAGGCCGTCCGCCTCCGCTACCTCACCGACGCGCGTTACCGCGGCGTCCGCGTGTACGTCGTCTCCGCCGGCCTGGCCGCCGCCGATGCACAGCTCCTGGGTTTGATCAAGGCCGACTCGGTCGCCTCCGCCCTGGCCGCCGCCGGCATCGACCCCCGCCACCACCGCGTCTACCACATCCACGACGCCGGCAACGTCTGCGTCACCACCGCAGACGCCTGAACACAGGAATCTCAACGCGGAGGCCTGAACGCGCCCCGCTCGGTGCCACCCCCAAACAAGTTTGGGGGTGGCACCGTCAAACAGCTGTTCGAGCACCGTCAACGTTGACTCATCGCCTCGACTGGGGTATGTATTTCCGCATGGAAACGCTGGGAAACGCCATTGCAGACATCCTGATCGTCGAAGATGAGGTCGCCCACGCCGAGGCCCTCGAAGAAGGTCTGTCGCGCCTGGGTCACCGATGCACCGTGGTGCACGACGGCACGGCCGCCATCGCGAAGATCAAGAACCAACACTTTGACATCGTCGTGACCGATCTGCGGCTCGGCGGCGAACACGACGGCATGGCCGTGCTGGCGGCGGCCCGCGAGTTCGCCCCGGCGGCCAAGGTCATCCTGATCACCGCGCACGCCGACGTGCAGACCTGCCGCCGGGCGCTGCAGCAGGGCGCGTTCGACTTCATCGAGAAGCCGCTGGACCTCAACGAGCTCCGCTCGGTCGTCACGCGGGCCGCACAGGACACCGCCCAGAAGCGGACCATCCATGAGCTGCGCGAGCGGCTGGACGAGAAGTACGGTTTCGAGAACATCATCGGCGACAGCCCCTCGATGCTGCGAATCCTGGATACGATCCGGCGGATCGCGCCGTCGGACATCCCCGTGCTGATCCTGGGCGAGAGCGGCACGGGCAAGGAGCTGCTGGCCAACGCGATCCATCAGAACTCGCGACGGGCCCAGGAGCGGTTCGTGGCCATCAACTGCGCGGGCCTGTCGGAGACGCTGCTGGAGGACGAGCTGTTCGGCCACATCAAGGGCGCGTACACGGGCGCCACCGCCGACCGCCCCGGGCGCTTCGAACACGCCGACGGCGGGACGCTGTTCATGGACGAGGTGGGCGACATGCCGCTGGCGATGCAGGCCAAGCTGCTGCGCGTGCTGGAGAACGGCGAGGTCGTCCGCGTGGGCGCCAACGAGCCCATCCGCGTGAACGTCCGCCTCATCTCGGCCACCAACAGCGACCTCGTCGAGAAGGTCAAGAACAAGGAATTCCGCGAGGACCTGTACTTCCGCATCAAGGGCGCGACGATCGACATCCCGCCGCTGCGGCAGCGGCGAGAGGACATCCCGCTGCTGATCGACCACTTCCTGGCCGCGGCCGCAAAAAGCCACGGCAAGCGGATCGAGGGGCTCTCGGCCGACGCGCGGCGCGTGCTGCGCGGCTACCCCTGGCCGGGCAACGTGCGACAACTTCGCAACGTGGTGGAGAACATGGTGGTGCTGGCCGCCGGCGACAAGATCGGCGTCGATGACCTGCCGCCCGAGATCTACCAGCCGCCCGGCGAGGCCGCCGACCAGCAGTTCGGCCAGTTGGCGGGCATCAGCCTGGAGCAGGCCGAGAAGGAACTCATCCGCAACACGCTGAAGATGACCAACGGCAACCGCGAGCAGGCCGCCAGCATCCTGGGCATCGGCGAGCGGACGCTGTACCGCAAGATCAAGGACTACGGGTTGCTGGAGTGATCGGCCGCCCGCTTCACGATCCACGCACACAGACCGGGACGCCCTGCATCGCGCCGCATGCCCGGCAAGCCGATGCATTGAGGACCATCCATGCGGAACATCACGAATCAGAACCTGCCGATGGATGAACTGCGGGGCGGCGGGCCCAAACTCGGCGGCCTGGTGTTCTTCGGGCTGTTCTGGTGGGCGATCGTCAGCATGTTCGTCTATGCCGTCGCCAGCGATCTCTACCGCCATTTCCAGGCCCGGGGCTATCTCGCCACGCAGGGCGTGCTGATCGATCCCGTGGTGGCCGCCCCCGAGGCCGACCCCGCGGCGGCCCCGGCCGATGCGAATGCCGATGCGAATGCCGATGCGAATGCCGATGCGAACGCCACGCCCTTCGTCTACCGCTACACCGTGGACGGCCGCACCTATACGAGCACGCAGCTGGAGCTGCCGCGGACGATGAAGCTGGAGGGCGAGAAGCCCCAGCACGCGCCCATCTGGCAGCGCCTCTCGGCCACGCCGCCCGGCAGCGAGGTCACGGTCTTCTACGACCCCCGCGACCCGCAGCAGGCCGTGCTGGACCGCTCGGCCGATCCTCTGCTATTCGTGACGATGCTGTTCCTCCAGCCCTTCATCGCCGTCGGGCTGGGGGTGGTGCTGGGCCCGATTGCCATCATGGTCCGACGGGAACGCGTAGCGAGGTTCCTGGCCACCGAGCCCGCCGCCGTCACCTCCATCCCCGGGTGGGGACCCGCCCGCGCCGACGGCCGGGGCATCGTCATCCGCACGCGTCCTCGCGCGGCCTGGGCGATGGGGTTCTTCCTGGGCGTCTACGGCATCCTGTGCTTCGTGGGCATATTCGCGGTGGGCTTCCTCGGCATGGCCTTTTCACCGCAGTGGACGCCGCACCTGTCGCTGGGCATGATGGTCCTGGCGGCGATGGCGGGCCTGCTGACCGCCCTTCGCGTAGTGCGGCACCCGCGCACGGGAACGACCGTCTCGGTCGATGCCGACCTGGGCTGGTTGTCCGTTCGCAGCCTGCGCCGGCAGTGCGAGGAAAACCTCCGCGACGTGCAGTGCCTGGCCCTGCAGATCGTCACGCCGCCTCGCGGCTTCCGCCTCAAGGGCGACTCCGGCGAAAGGCCGCTGCTGACCGCCCGCATGACCGACGGCCGCAGCGTGTCCATTCACGTATTCGACTGCCCCTACCCGCAGATCATCTCCCTGCGGACGGCCCAGATGCTCGCCGGCCTGATGCAGGTCACGCTTGTGGAACTCGAGCCCCACGAGCGCGACACGCCCGACGCGCAGGACGACGACTATCGCGACCTGACCTGATCGCCCTGCGGCCGCCGGCGATCACAGCCCTTGCTTGTCCAGGAACTCCAGCGCCTTGACGCCCGAGAACTCGTGCCCGCCCTCGAAGGCCTCGAAGGCAAACCGGTCGCCGATGCCCAGCGCCTCGTACACCGCCTGCACGTGCGGGGCCGTGGCCACCGCCCCGTCGATGGGGATGAGGTTGTCGCTCTTGCCGGCTTCGATGAACAGCGGCCGCGGGCAGATCAGCTGGCACCACTCGACGTCGGTGGCGATGCGGTAGATGTCCTGGTACATCCAGTCGTTCCAGTTGGTGGTGTCGGCCCCGGCGTCGAGGACCTTGCGGCGGTCGTTGAAGAAGCACGAGCACACCGACGCCACGAACGCCTGCGACAGCGCGGGCGCCACCAGCGCCCGCTGCCCGCCATACGACAGCCCCACCGCGATGGCCCCGCCAAAGCCCTGCGCCGGCGCAATGCCCGCGCAGCTCAGCAGCCCCTCGGTGCTGCGGATGAGGGCGTACGCGTCGACGGCCGTCAGCGTCGTGCCGATCATGCGGGCGCGGCGGTCCATGGGCGTGTGGACCTCGATCTTGGTGTTGTCGCGTCCCGGCAGCGTCTCGTAGCACGCGGGCGCCCACACCACGTGCCCGCGGCGTGCGAGGCGGCGGCCCATGTCGTTGTAGTTCCACGACTGCTCCAGCACCGGCACGACCACCTCGGGGTTCCCCCCGCCGCCGTGGATCGCCACCGCCAGCGTGTTGCGCGTCACCTGGTGCGGCCGCAGGAGAATGCCATACGCCTCCAGCCCTTCGGCCAGCAGGGGCAGCGTGACGCGATAGAACGTGCCGTCGTCGTCACGGCCGATCTCGTCAATGCGGGGGCGCGGCTCCAGCGGCGTGCCCGGCGGCGGGCAACCGATCATCGCTGCGACGCGCTGCCGCCGCGGCGAGATGTGGTTCTCGTACTGCGGCACGGTCATGCCCGCCGGCACGGCCCAGTGGGCGAGCCGCTGGGACTGGGCGGCGTCGCCGGCATTCTTGAAGTACGCCATCAACGCCTCGTGACGCGCCATCGCGATCTCTCGCTGCCGATCCGGGGATTCAACGTAAGCCAATATTCTCTCCTTGTGTAATGGGTGCCATGCCGAAGCGTACTCGCGCCGGCATGCTCGGCTGATGCACGCGCGTGTCGCATACAGTATGGGGTGGCGGCCTTCCCATGGGTGGCGGCCTTCAGATGCCGCCGCCAAGAACTGCGCATCGTGTCTATTCGCAATCTGTCCTTCACATTTGAATCTGGAAGAAGGCGTCGGTGGCGGCTTGCCCGTTCGGCGCTGTCAAGTCCGGGGGACGCCCAGAGGCTTTTACAGCGCCGAACGGCAAGCCGCTGCCAGACGCAGTCACCTATTCGGCCGAACTAATCCAACGACACCATCGCCTCCACGTGGCGGCGAAGGTCAAAGTTTCGGGGCCGGCGGCAGGCGCCGCCGGCATTTCCGAGCGTCAGGGGCACCGCGGCGGCATCGCCGCTGAGCAGCACCTCCAGCGGCAGCACGTCCACGTCCTTCGCACGCGGCATGGGCAGGCGCGCAGAGGGGCCGCCCAGCAGCATGTCGACCTCGTCCCCATCGAACGCGACGGCCGCCCATCCGCTGCCGACCTGCTGGAGGAACGTCTCCGCCACCGCCAGCGCCGCGCCTGCGTGGCGCGACGCGCACTGCGTCCGCAGCAGCACCGGCCCGCCGGGATGTACTCGTCGCACCACGCGGCCGAGTTCCGCCGCGTTGTAGCACCGCCACGCCTGTCCGTGATCCGCCGGCAGCAGGGCGAGGATCGCCCCATCGTACTGCCGCCGTCCCGGCGCGTGCGCCACGAACCCTTTGCCGCCCGGCCAGGGGCCCAGCACCGCCGAGGCGTCGGGGGCGACCATTTCCAGGACCATGCCATCGATCGCGGGCAGGTCAGCGGCTACACCGCCCGCCCACCACACGCCGCCGCGGGGGCAGGCCGCGAGCGTCTTCTCCAGCAGCTTCGTGATGCCCGGGTTCGCCGGGCGCGGGGGCATCGGCAGATACGTCATCGAGTCGCTCTCCGGAAGACTCGCCGCCGTCAGCCACACGCCCGCCGCCAGGCTGCCAAATTGCCGGACGGCGTTTTGGGCGCTGGTGACGATGCCCGCGGTGGATGCACAGAGCACGGCCGCGCCGAACACCGCCCACCGAAGCTGCTGCCGCCAGCCACTCTTTCGCCCGATGGCCGCGATGATCGCCAGCGTGATCGCCCCCAGTGCCGCCGCCAGGAGCACCAGCAGGCCGCGCCCCGCGTGGCCCATGGCCACGTACAGCAGCAGTCCTGCGGCGGCCCCGCCGAGAACGCGGCCGAAGTAAGCCCGCGCCCGCCCCCCGGCTTCGGCGAACGTCCGCCGTTGCCGCGACAAGATCGTCGCCGCCAGCGCCGCCAGCGGCAGCTGCATCGCCGCCGCAATGCCCGTGTAGATTTGACACGCCCGTCCCTGCCACACGCAGTGCAGCACCAGGGCCGCCTGCATCAGCAGGCCGCACACGAGGCCCACGGCGGCAGCGGGCATCTCCGCCGCATCGATCGCGTGAGGCTTGCGGTCGTGCACCTTCAGCATCGCCGCCGTCGCCGCCAGGGAGGCCGCCAGGAAGGCCAGCATCACCGGCTGGCCCGCGCCGAGGATGTCGGCGAGCATCCGCTGCTGCACCGCCAGGGCCAGGGCCCCTGCCGCAAAGGCCGGCCAGACGGCGAGGCGCGTGATCCGCCCCGTGGGGCCGGCGATTTCGCCGGTGTGGCTCGCGCGCAGGGGCGATCGCGCCGCCAGCATGCCCGCCCCCGCCCCCAGCAGCAGTACGGCCATCGCCATGGCCAGCCCCAGGAGGTTGAGGCCCATGCACCAGGCCACGGCGAAGATGGCCAGGGCGGCCGCCAGCCCCAGCAGCAGGTCGCTGAATGTGGTGGCGTAGGTGTCGCGGCCCCAGCCACCGCGGACGAGCGCCAGCACCAGCAGCGCCACCGCGGCCAGGGCGGCCATCGGCAGCAGGCACAGGACCCGCATCGCGACGGAGGCGACGGCAGCGCCGGCCCCGGACCAAAGGAACGAGTCGTTCAAGGCGTTGGCGCCGGCCACGCCCACGGGGATCATCGCCAGCCCGGCCGGGATGCTCAGGCCGGCGACGGCGGCGGCCAGAGCCAGAAGTTTCTTCATCGCGTTCACGTCGGGCCCAGCCGGGGCGGAGGTGACGGGAGCCGTGAGGAGGTCCTCCATGCCGGAACGCCTGGAGAAACGTCGCCACACGCGGATGATCGCCCGCGGCGCCTGCAGTGCAATCACCAGGGCCACCATCGCCGACGTCACGGTCAGCAGCGAAGACTCGCCGGAACTGCCGAACGCCTCCGACCACAGCACGACGGCGCACAGCCAGCCCGTGGCCAGTGCCGCGGCCAGGCCGATCAGAAATGCTCGCTGTGCCCTTGCCGATTTCATCTGCCCACAGCAGACCGCGCGGGCCGCCATGCCGCAAGGAAAAATGCCAAGAACCTCCCGGGCTTGCTTTTCAGCACCGTTCGCACCGCGTAGGCGGTACGATATTTGTGATTGTCCCGGCTATGCTTGCCGTTTGCTGTTCCCGTTTCCCCTCAACGAAAGGATCATCATGGCGTTTCTGGCCACGCAGTTCTTCGGCGGCTCGCTCACCAAGGCGTCGAGCATGAACATCATCGTGCCCGAGGGCCGCAAGGGTCCCTTCCCGGTGCTGTACCTGCTGCACGGGCTGAGCGACGACCACTCGATCTGGCACCGTCGCACGAGCATCGAACGCTACGTCGAAGGGCTGGGGCTGATCGTCGTCATGCCCGACGGCCACCGAAGCTTCTACTGCAACTCCTCCTCGCCCGACGGGCTGGCGTACGAGGACCACATGACCAAAGACGTCGTGGGCTTCGTGGACAACACCTTCCCCACGATCCGCCGCCCCGCCGGCAGGGCCATCGCCGGCCTGAGCATGGGCGGCTACGGCGCGGTGATGCTCGCCATGCGGCACCCGGACCTCTTCGGCGTGGCTGCCTCGCATTCCGGCGCGGTGGCCATCCTGAACCGCCCGCTGCGCGACCGGCCCGACGTGACCAGGCTGCTCAAGGCCTATCCCAAGAGCGAGTACGACTGCTTTGCCATCGCCCGCCGCTTTGCCAAGGGCCGCGCCAAGCTGCACCTTCGCCTCGACTGCGGCACCGAGGACCACCTGATCGACGGCAACCGCCGCTTCCACGCGCTGCTGGAGAAGCTGGGCATCGCCCACCAGTACGCCGAGTTCCCCGGCGCGCACACGTGGGACTACTGGGACGTACACATCCGTGAGACGATAGCCTTCGTGATGAAGCACGTCGCCAAGCGCTAGCGCTCTGTATCGTGTCACTCAAGGGGTGGCGGCCTGGGAAGGCCGCCACCCTCACTTGCGGGTACACTTCGCCATTGCCGCGGCCGACCGCCGATTTCCGCGCGGCCGCTAGTTTTGCGTTGTAGAATGGGCTTTTCCGATATAATGCACAGCTTCACAACTCGAGGATTTTCCGTGGATTCGTTTACGCTGAACAAGATCGACTTCGACGCGGTCCGCCGGATCCT
>CAZTVF010000021.1:27523-55883 GCA_964616985.1 uncultured Planctomycetaceae bacterium | reverse complement strand
GGCAAGACTTATGGACGTTCATTAGTGTTTTCTACAGAGCAAGCCTGTCCCCTTTACTATACAGAGGCGCCGTGGGCGGGGGCTTCGTCTCCCCAGCGCCAGTCGGCAAACTCCAGCACTTGGGCCATGCGGCGGCGAATCCGTTCCGCGTCAATGCTGGCCGTCGGACCGCCGGTTGTGGCCGTCAGGGCGGCGGCGATGCCCGCGGCCTGCCCGGTGGCCATCGCCGTGCCCTGGATCCGTACGCTGGCCAGGGCCTCGTGATCGGCACTGACGCATCGTCCCGCCGTCAGCAGGTTGTCCACCCCCCGGGGCAGCAGGGCTCGATAGGGGATCTCGTAATAGGAGCGTTCGGGCTCGCGCCAGTCCACGCCGACGCCGGTGGGGTTGTGAATATCGATGGGATAGCTGCCGAACGCGACGGCGTCGGGAAAGCGCCGTTCGCACATCACGTCACCGGCGGTCATGGTGTATAGGCCTTCGATCGTGCGGGTTTCGCGGATGCCGATGGCGGATGCCACGCGGACCAGCTGAGCCTGCCCGAACCCCGGCACAAAACGCCGGAGCAGTTCGACGATTGCCAGCGTCTGACGCCGACCGTCTACCTCGCCCCGGCTAACGTCGCGGCCGACGGTGCCATCCAGGCCGCACAGCCTCGTCATGTTCACAACAACCTGGTCGCCCGGCAGCCGGAAGAACAGCACTCGGCCCTGCGGCAGGGGCAACAGCCCCGGCTCGGAACGGAAGTCGGGCAGGTCCGGAGGAATCAGGTCGGCGAGCTGTTGCGGCGAAACGCCTATATCCTCCAGGCGCACGGGCCTGTTGATCCACGGCTCGGCCTGGGCGAGGTCCACGCCGCTCATGAAGAACATCACCGAAGCAGGCTGCATGGCCCCGCCGGCGCCCCCTTTCCGCATGGGCGCGCCGGCCTGTGAGGCCACGTCGCCGTCGCCCGAACCGTCCACGACCGCCTTGGGCCGGACAGCGAGCAAGCCGGACTTGTTGTGCAGGACCAGCGTGGAGACGGCTCGGCCTTCCAGCCGCAAGCCGATGAAAGACGTCTGCAACCAGATCTCGACGCCCGCCTCGCGGAGCATCTCCGTCATGCCTGCCGCCAGGATGTCGGGGTGAGCCGTGATGCCCTCCCCGCCGACATCGAGGATCGCGTCCGGATGTCGCTGGGCGAGGAGGCGAAACAACTCTCTGGCCGCACCCGGGAACATTCCGCCTCGACGCTGACGAAGGGAACTGACCCCCTGCACGAGTCCCGCCGTCGCCATACCGCCAATGACGCCCCAGCGTTCGATGAGCATCGTGCGTGCGCCAGCCCGGCCTGCCGCCAGGGCGGCCGCCCATCCCGCCGGCCCGGCACCCACCACGGCCACGTCCGGCTCGCGCACCAGCGGCACGCGGCTTTCGAGCCGTACAAACGATTCCGATTCAGGCTGCATGTCAACGGCACCCTTCAGCGTCTGTTGCGACGACGTGCCTCGGGGGCACCCTGCTCAAATTCGCCGGGCGGCACCGGCAGTTGCCCCGTGTGACGTGATGAGGCATTCCGGGCACGACCACTCTGGCGATCCTTGGCATGCCCCGATTCTATCGAAAGCCGGCAATGCGTCAATAGACGGTAGTGTCCGCCTAGGGCAATCGCATGTGCGGCTTTGCCAGTGGCGCGGGCATCTTGCCCGCGAGCCTGCCTGCCGGCAGACAGGTGCCGCGGCCGTCCCGGCCGCGGAAACCACACATTCCGAGGGCGAGACGCCCTCGGAACTCGCGGGCGGGACGCCCGCGCCACTGTACATGCGATTGCCGTGGGTGTCCGCCGAGGATGGCCAAGTCACGCCAGAAGACGCAATCGCCGTGAATGGGGCTGCCCCATCTGGAGCGCGGCGGCAACGACCCCGTCTATGGAGTCTGGCTCGCGCGTGCGGTAGAGCCAACGCGATGTCGCGGCCGCTGCGTAGCCTTTGTCACCGCACTCCCCAAGGCGGTCGCGGGGCGCCGAACGGCTTGATTTTGCCTTGACCCTTTTGCCATGATTGCGTATGATTCCGCCCTTCGCATGGCCGGCGAGGGCATGCGACGGTCGTACGGCGCGTTCACTGTTCCTCGAACGCCCCGGTTCAGAAGGAGTTATTCCGCGGGCATAGGGCTGGCTGGTCGGCCCCGGCGCTCGCAAAACAGGCTGCATTTAGGAGCTCGCACGTGGGATACAACTGTGTCGTTTGCGTCAAGCAGGTGCCGGACACCAAGCGAATCACCGGCCAGGCCATGAAGGATGACGGGACGGTCAATCGCGCGGCCTTGCCGGCGATTTTCAACCCCGAGGATCTCAACGCCCTGGAGCAGGCCCTGGCCATCCGCGACCTGTACGGCGGGACGGTCACCGTCGTCACGATGGGCCTGCCGGCCGCCTGCGGCGTGCTGCGCGAAAGCATGTTCCGCGGGGCCGACCAGGTGATGCTGATCACCGACCGCCGGGCGGCCGCCAGCGACACGCTGGCCACCAGCTACATCCTGTCCTGTGCGATCAAGAAGCTCAACCCCGACATCGTGCTCTGCGGCCGCCAGGCCATCGACGGCGACACGGCCCAGGTGGGCCCGCAGCTGGCGGAGAAGCTGGGCTTCAACCTCGTGACGTATCTCGAGGAGCTGCTGGAAGTCGAAGGCGGCAAGCTCAAGTGCAAGCGCAACATCGGCAACGGGTGGGAGGCCGTCTCCTGCCGCCTGCCGGTGCTGGTGACGGTGATGGACACGGCCAACACGCCGCGTCCCCGGGCGGCCAAGCGCATGATGAAATACAAGAAGGCCCTGTGCATGGCCGAGGTGGCCAAGCAGGTCGAGGAAACGCTGAAGGACGCGGCGCCCGACGCCCGGGCGGCGGAGACGAAGAAGCGTTGCGACGCGCTGAAGGCCCAGGGCCTGCTGATCGAGCAGCTGAACCTCGACGACATCAAGGCCGACCTGACGTGGTGCGGCATGAGCGGCAGCCCGACCAAGGTGCACCGCATCCAGTCGGTGGTGCTGACCGGCAGCGGCTACCACGAGTTCGCCGGCACGCAGGAAGGCGTGACGAAGCTGGTGTCGGAGCTGATTGAAGAGCATACCATCGGCTAGAGCCGCCGTTAACCGGTTAACTCGTTAACTGGTTAACTGGAAGGCTTGATCCGAGGTTTCGCCCCGCAGCGGAGATCGGAATGGGCAAAGGGTTTGAAGACCTGGCGGTGTACCAGGAGGCGAGAATCCTCCGAAAGAGGGTCTTTAAACTGACCGACCTGCTGCCGGAGAAAGAGAAGTTCATACTGTACTCGCAGATGAGGCGAGCGGCCCTTTCGACGACGAACTGCATCGCCGAAGGGCACGGAAGCAGAAGCTGGAAGCATAACACGAGCTACCTCTGCCGTTCACGAGGAAGCGTGTGCGAACTGCAGGATGATTTCAATACCTGCGAAGACGAAGGTTATTTCAGGAAAGAGCATCTGGACGACCTGCGTGCGCAGGCCGTCAAGGTGAGCAAGCTGCTGAACGGCTACATGCGGTTCTTGAGGAACCAGGCGGCCGGGGCAGCGATGCCGAGTCGCAAGACGAGAGTGACGGCGACGGAAGAGACCGACGCCGAGAACCCGAGTTAACGAGTTAACCAGTTAACGAGCGAGCAGGATTCAACAATGATCGAAGTGAATCGAAGCGGCGAGGTCTGGGTTTTCGCGGAGCAGGAAGCGGGCAAGCTGTCGGATGTGCCGCTGGAGCTGCTGAGCAAGGGCCGCGAGCTGGCCGATACCCTCAAGGTTCCCCTGGGCGCGGTGCTGGTGGGCAACGGCGTGACGCCCTTGGCCGCGACGCTGATCGCCCATGGCGCCGACAAGGTGTACCTGGCTCAGGACGCGAAGCTGGACCACTACCAGACGGCCAGCTACAGCCGCGTCATCTGCAGCATCATCACCGAGCACAAGCCGCAGATCTGCCTCTTCGGCGCCACCAGCATGGGGCGCGACCTGGCCCCCACCGTCGCCAGCGCCATGAAGTGCGGCCTGACGGCGGACTGCACCGACCTGCAGATCGGCGACCACACCGAAGTGGCCACCAAGGAAGAGCACAAGAACCTGCTGCTGCAGATTCGCCCGGCCTTCGGCGGCAACATCATCGCCACGATCGTGAACCCCAAGCGCTGGCCGCAGATGGCCACCGTGCGCGAAGGCGTCATGCGCCTCTCGGAGAACAACCCCGCCCGCAAGGGCCAGGTCGTCGCCTGCCCGGTGAACCTCAACGGCCTGCTGCTGCCGGTGGAACTGCACGACCGCCACACGCAGGCCAAGAAGGTGAACCTCAAGGCCGCCCGCATCATCGTCGCCGGCGGCGCGGGTGTCGGCAGCAAGGATAACTTCCGCCTCATCTGGGACCTGGCCAACGTGCTGGGCGCCGCCGTCGGCGGCAGCCGAGCGGCCGTCGACCTGGGCTACGTCGACCACGACCACCAGGTGGGCCAGACGGGCACGACCGTCCGCCCGGCGCTGTACATCGCCTGCGGCATCAGCGGCGCCGTTCAGCACCGCGCCGGCATGCAGGAAGCGGCCAAGATCCTGGCCATCAACAGCGACAAGGACGCGCCGATCTTCGGCGTGGCGCACTACGGCATCGTGGGCGACATGAACGAAGTGATCCCCAAGCTGGTCAAGGCCATCCGCCAGGGCGCCAGCTTCAAGAAGGCCGTCGACGCGGCGTCGCATTAAGAAGAAGCTTCACCACAAAGAGCACAAAGAACACCAAGCGTTCAGACAGCACAGACGGGCCTGCCAAAGGCCTGCGAATGCAACAATCGAGACATAACAGGACGACCAGCCGTGGAAGGCAACCGCGGCCGAACAACTGCAAGGGCGCATCTTTCTTCGTGAGCTTTGTGCCCTTTGTGGTGAAATAGCAAGAGGATGACGAATGGCGAATTTCTACAAGGACAACGAGGACATTCAGTTTCTCTTCAAGCACTTTGACCTCAAGCGGATCGCGACGCTGACGGAAGAGGATTTCCGCTTCGCCAAGGAGTTTGATTTCGCGCCGGCCGGCGCCGACGACGCCGTGGACAACTACGAGCGCGTGCTGGAATCCGTCGGCGAGCTGTGCGCCGAGGTCATCGCCCCCACGGCCGAGGAAACCGACCACGTCGGCAACGTCCTCAACGCCGACGGCAGCGTGACTTACGCCCCCGGCATCGCCAACGCCATCAAGTGCCTCGGCCAGGCCGACCTCATGGGCTTCACCCTCCCCTACCGCTTCGGCGGCCTCAACTGCCCCAACGTCGTCTACACGATGTCCAACGACATCGTCAGCCGCGCCGACGCCTCGCTGATGAACGTCTACGGCCTGCAGGGCATCGCCGAGACGATCAACGCCTTCGCCTCCGAAGAGATCAAGAAGGACTACCTCCCCCGCATGGCCAGCGGCGAGTGGACCGGCGCGATGGTGCTGACCGAGCCCGACGCGGGCTCCGACCTCCAGGCCGTCAAGACCCGCGCCTACCAGGACGCCAACGGCAACTGGTTCGTCCGCGGCGTGAAGCGGTTCATCACCAACGGCTGCGGCGAGGTGCTGCTGGTCCTGTCCCGCACCGAGCCCGAGATCTCCGACGGTCGCGGCCTGTCGCTGCTGCTGGTCGAGCGCGGCCCGCGCGTGAAGGTCCGCCGCCTGGAGAACAAGCTGGGCATCAAGGGAAGCCCCACCTGCGAAATCTTCTTTGACGACGCCCCGGCCAAGCTCATCGGCGAGCGCCAGCGCGGCCTGATCACCTACGTCATGAGCCTGATGAACGGCGCCCGCATCGGCATCGCCGCCCAGTCGCTGGGCATCGGCGAGGCCGCCTACCGCGTCGCCCGCGATTACGCCCACAGCCGCAAGCAGTTCGAAGTCGCCATCGAGAACTTCCCGGCCGTCCGCGAACTGCTGGTCAACATGCAGGTGGACCTGCAGGCCGCACGCACGCTGAACTACTTCGCCGCCTACAGCGTCGATCTCGAAATCTGCCCGATGAAGAAGCTCGAGTTCGGCAACGTCACCGACAAGGACGAGCAGAAGCGCCTCAAGACCGACGCCCGCAAGTATGGCCGGTGGAACAAGCTGCTGACCCCGGCGAGCAAATACTACGCCTCGGAGATGTCGATGCGCGTCGCCAACGACTCCATCGCCGTCCTGGGCGGCAGCGGCTACATGAAGGATTACCCGCTGGAGCGCCACCTGCGCGACAGCCGCATCACCACCATCTACGAAGGCACCAGCCAGCTGCAGGTCGTCGCGGGCATCGCCGGCGTGCTGTCGGGCACGGCCCAGGCCGTGATCGAAGAGCTCGTCGCCAAGCCCAGCCGCCTGAGCGCTTGGCCGGCGGACCTCCAGCCGCAGATCGACGAGATCAAGGCGGGCCTGGCGATCATGAACGAGTGCATCGAGTTCACCAAGAGCCAGCCGGGCATGGCCCATCGCGACCTGTACGCCCGCAAGCTGGTGGACATCGCCATCTACCTCATCGTGGGCGCGTTGTTCTGCGACCAGGGCACGGCCAGCGAGAAGAAGAAGGCCGTTGCGAAGTACTGGCTCGCGTGGCGCATGCCGGAAGTGCGGATGAACCGCGAGCGGATCAAGTCGGCCAACCTCGCCGCCGTCAACGAGTTCATGACCCTCGCCGGCCCCGTGCCCGTGACGGAGTAGCCTCGACGACCTCCCCAAGACCCCCAGCCCCGCCACCCGGCGGGGCTTTTTTTATGCCCTCGCCCGCCGTCCTTTCTTTCTCGATTTGCGGGAAATGGAACATGGTGTCGGCTATCATATAGAGGCACTTGTATCCTTACGCGCAAATATATCACTCGTCTCAGTGAAAACCCCGATCGCTATCTAGGTGAAAAGCCTAAAGTGACCGGGATACTGAAAATACCTAGTCGCTGCTTAAGAAACGACATAGTATGGTCTTCATGAAACGGGCCGCCGGTCGGGAGCTATGCCATGAGCATGTCTGATCAGGATAAGAAGATCACTGTCGTCATCGTCGATGACCATCCCATCGTCCGAGAGGGCCTGTCGCAGGTCGTCAACGGCGAGGAGGACATGACGGTGATCGGCATGGCCGAGACATGCTGCGACGCGTTGGAGTTGATCGCGGGCAAGCACCCGACGATCGCCCTGGTGGACCTTTCGCTTCGCGATTCCAACGGGCTGGAACTGATCAAGGACCTTCGCCTCCGCCACCCCGACGTCGTGATCCTGGTGCTCAGCATGCACGACGAGACGTTCTACGCCGAACGCGTCCTCCGCGCCGGCGCCCGGGGCTACATCACGAAGGAAGAGGCCGTCGACAAGGTCATCACCGGCATCCGTCGCGTCCTGGCCGGCGAGATATTCCTCAGCCAGAACATGGCCGGCAAGATGCTGTCGAAGATGGTCGAGGGCAGGAACCCCAACGGCCTGTCCGTGGAACGCCTCAGCGACCGCGAGCTGGAGGTGTTCGACCTGATCGGCCAGGGGATGGGGACCCGCCAGATCGCCCGCCAGTTGCACCTGAGCATCAAGACCGTGGGCTCGCACCGCGCCCACGTGAAGCAGAAGCTCAAGCTCAAGACCGGCACCGAGCTTCTCCGCCACGCCATCCAATGGGTGCAGTCCAGCAAAGGCTCTCAAGCCAAAGCCTGACCGCCCCGCCACCTTCCCGCCACGTCTGGCCGCATAGGGGTCTCACCGATATCAAATACGGCTGGAGCACTGATTGTCTCCGTCGCCCGACAAGCGGAGAATATGCGCCAGTCAGGCGGGCATTCGGCCCGGGTGTCCGGAACAGGCTGCGGCCGCAAAGGAGAACACCATGAAGCTCGTCATCAAGATCACGCGTGAGTCTGCGGATCGCTATCGCGCCGCGTGCCCGTCGTTGCCGGGGTGCGTGGTCTTCGCCGCCAGTCCGGAGGAAGCCCAGGAGAAGCTCGCGGCGGCGACGCAAAGCTACCTCGCCAGTCTCAACGTCGAGACGCCCGTCAGATTCTCACAACCCACGACGATCGTTGCCTAGCCTCAGGACCGGTGGTTCAGGACGTTGGTTGCCCCAGGAGAGAATACATGCAAGTCAAACGTTCGCAGTTCTACCGCTGCCCGGTGTGCCAGACGGTGATCGAGGTGCTGGAGGAGTCCGCTTACGAACTGGTCTGTTGCGGGCCCACCATGCAGCGGCTGGAGGATGTCCCGTCGCATGCGATGGACGAGCGCCACCTCTTGACGGTGACGCGGACGGGCAGCGGGCTGCGCGTGACCGTCGGCCGGCAAGGCCACCCGATGCGGAAGAACCACGCCATCCGATGGATCGAAGTCCGCTCGCAGAACCGCTGCTGCCGCCAGTTCCTTGAAGCGGGCGACCTGCCGCAGGCCGATTTCCCCAACCTGGCAGACGCCAAGCTCTCAATACGCGCCTACTGCAATATCCACGGGCTGCTGACGGCCCAGAACGAAGCCACCCGCGGGGACGACAAACGCGCCCCGGCCGCCTGCGCCGAGGCCGCGGCGTAGGGCTCTGTCTCGCGTCATTCAAGGGGTGGCGGCCTTCCCAGGCCGACACCCGTCACTTGAGGGTAGACAGAGCGCTGGGCATCCTTCGAACAGCATAGCAAAGCGGCGATCCGATGACTGTCACCGGATCGCCGCTGTTATTTGCGCTTCGCTTTGTGCGGGCCGTTACGCCGGCTGGGGCGGCTCGACCGGCGGCTCGGCCGGCGGCGGACGCATGATCTCGGCGGCGGGGCGGGAGGGAGCTTTCTCGCGAAGTTCGTGATACTCGTAGTACGTCCGGTAGCTCTTGCGGAGGTAGCCGCCGGCCGTCACGCGAACCCCGTTGAGCACCACGCCCAGCAAGTGCGCGCCGATGCGGTTGAAGACTTCCTTCGTCCGCTGCACCACGCCGAAGGTGTTGCTGCCGGCGCGGACGACGATGACCACGCCGTCCACGATCGTGCTCAATACGCCCGGGTCGCTCACCAGCAGCGCCGGCGCGCCGTCGAACAGCACGTGGTCGTACTGCGACATCATCTCGGCCAGCACGTTCCGCATGGGCTCGGAGCCCAGCAGCTCGGCCGGGTTGGGCGGCAGCGGGCCCGAGGACATGACCGACAGATTGGGCTCGATCTCCAGCGTCAGGGCGCGCCAGATCGCCTGGCCGACCAGGGCGTTGCTCAGGCCGGCCTCGGGGCATTCGGGGAACAGCCGGCGAATGCAGGGCTGGCGGAAGTTCGCGTCCACCACCAGCACCTTCTTGCCGCTGTGCGCCAGGGCCGCCGCGAGGTTCATCGTCACCGTGCCTCGCCCGTCGCCGGGCAGGCCGCTGGTGATCAGCAGGCTGCGCAGCTGCGAGGCCGGGGCGCTGAACTGCAGGCACGTGCGGATCTGGCGGAACTGCTCGCCGACCAGCGAATTGGGATTCGTCCCGAACGCCAG
The DNA here is from genome assembly GCA_964616985.1 of uncultured Planctomycetaceae bacterium. Taxonomy (GTDB): domain Bacteria; phylum Planctomycetota; class Phycisphaerae; order SM23-33; family SM23-33; genus CAZTVF01. Next base: position 46,430 of record CAZTVF010000021.1, on the reverse strand, counting down.
CCGCGTGTCGCGGATCTCCTCTTCCAGGTCGCCCACGTGGGGCACCATGCCCAGCAGCGGAAGATCGATGCGGCGGTTGAGGTCGGCCGGGCTCTTGACGGTCGTGTCCATCAGCTCCAGCAGGACCGCCAGGCCCACGCCCAGCAGCAGGCCCAGGAACCCGCCGATGGCCACGTACCACAGCTTGGGCTGCGAGGGCTCTTCGGGGCGGGCGGCCGGGCGACGCAGGATGACGGGGTATACGCCGCGGCTGGCGAGGCGCAGCTCCAGCAGGCGCCCGTCGAAGCGGGCGATGTTGGTCTCGATCTGGTGCTGCTTGTCCACGAGCTGCTCCAGCAGGACCAGGTTGTTCTGGAGTTGATCGGCCTTCTTATTGCTGGCGAAGATCATCTCGGAGGTCTGTCGCTGCTGGTTGCGGTACTTGGTCACCTCGGCCGTGTAGTTGGCGCGGAGGTTCGTGATGGCGCCCTCGCGGAGTTGATTCTCTCGCTCGGTGATCTGCTTCTTGATGCTCTTGATGCTGTTCTGCAGGTCCTGGACGGCCTTGCTGTCGGGGCCGAACTTGGTCTCCATCGCGTCGATGTTGATCGTGATGTTGACGACCTGCTGGGCCATCTGCTTGAGCAGCGGGTCGTACTCGAAGACCTGCATCACCATCGGCGACGTATTGATCGCGCCGGTGGCGACCTGATTCTCGAAGTTCTTGAGGTTCTCCTCGGCGCCGATGACCGCGTTGTTCAGCATCGCCAACTGATCGCTGGCGGCCTTGAGATCGTTGGTCAGCGCGTTGAGCCGCTGCTGAATGACCGGGGCGTCCGGCACGCGCAGCGCGGCGATTTCCTGGGCGTTCAATTCCAGCAGGCGCTTCTGCTGCTCCTGCTCTTTCTGCAGGCGCTCGATCAGCTGGGTACGGTCGCGATTGGTGCTCTTGAAGCTATCATCGACGAACGCGTCGGCCCATGCGTTGACGATCTCGGCCAATTCCAGCGGCACCGAACCCTTCATGTCCAGCCGCAGCAGCGTGGTATTCGCGATCGGTGCGACGACGGTGTCTTCATTCAGGCGGGGCAGCAGCTTTTCGAAGTTCTGGCGATACCACGAAGTGGCCTTCACCCGCGGATCGTCCAGCGTGGCCTGCATCACGGTCTCGCTCTTGGCCAGCGTGGCGACCGTCATCTTGAACCGCTCGATCACCATGCCATCCACCGGGCGGTTGCTCAACTGGTCGCCGGCCTCGGGCGGATTCACCACCAGGTACGCCGTGGCCGTATACGACGGGGCCATGCTCAACCACAGCATCCAGCCCACTCCGGAGGCCGCCAGCGTCAGCACGAACGTGCACAGGACCAGCCACTTCCTCTTGCGCAGGATGCGGAGGAAGTCCATGCCCGTCATGCCGCCGGCCGGCTGCCCGGTGGGACGAGAGCGCCCCGGTAGTCCCGGCATCGGCCGGTTGATATGGGGGACCTGTTCACGAGTGGTCAAGACGGTCATTTTTCATTCTCCCTCGCCATCTTGGCGCGGCAACTGTCAGCAGCTTCACGCAACGTCTTCTGCATCTCGCCATCCTGGGCGGCGTCGGCCGCCCGCAGCCCCAGTTCATAACGGTTGAGGGCCTCGGCATACTGCTTCGCTTGTTCGTACACGTAACCCAGGTGGTAATAGAACACCGGCTGGCGCCCGCCCAACGTGGCGGCTCGCTTGAGAATCTCCGTCGCCTCGGGCGTGCGGTTCAGCTTGGCCAGAACCCATCCGTACGTGTCGACCACGTTGGCATTGCCGGGCATCTGCTCGATCGCCGAGCGGGCATACGGCAGGGCCTTCTCCGGCTGCTGCAGATGGTTGGCGTACAGGTACGCCAGGTTGTTCAACGCCTGCATCTCGTCAGGCGTCACCTTCAGTACGTCCAGCCAGGCCGTTTCGGCCTCGGGATATTGCTTTGCCCTATAGTAGGCGTTGGCCATCGTCAGGGTGACGCTCGCCTTCTGTTCCGGCGTGGCCAACGCGTCACGGGCGCCCTTGAGGATCTCGACGCTCTTGGCCCAATCGCCCGCCTCATTGTAGATCACGCCCAGCAGCACGTTGTACTGCGGGTCCTTGGGACGAACCTCGCCGATCCAGCCCTCGAGCTTGGCCGCGGCCTTCTTGGCCGTGTACGCGTCCGAGATCTGCGAACCGATGAGGCCCAGTTGCTGTGAAGTGATGTTGAGCTTCAGCGCCTCGACGAACAGCTTGTCCGCGTCGGACGTCTTGCCCAGCCCCGCCAGCGCCCGCGCCTTGACCGCCATGGCCACCGGGGCCAGGGCCGTCGTGCCGATCCGCTGATCGGCCGCCGCCAGCGCCGCCTGGTACTGCTTCGTCTCCGACAGCCACAGCAGGTACGTCTGCACCACCTCCGGTGCACCGGCCGACAGCTTCACGGCCGTCTCGATCGCCTGACGGGCCTTGGACAGGTCCTTGTCCTCGTCCTTTCGCGCCTTCCACATCTGGAACTCGATGAGGCTGAAGGCCGGATCGGACGGGAAGACGCCGCGGCTGACGGTCAGTTGCGATTCGAGCGAAGACCAGTTGCTGCGATCGAGGTACAAGGCCGCCAGCGCCCGGTGCGCCACGGGGTATTCCTTGTAGCGGCTGAGCACGTCGCGGTAGGCGACCTCGGCATCGCTGAAACTGCCCAGCTGCTGGCAGGCCTCGGCGTATTCCATGGTCACCGTGGGGTCGGTGTTGCTGATCTTGCGGACGCTCTGCAGGTCGGCGGTGGCCTTTTCCGTCTCGCCCTGCACGAGGTACAGGTTGGCCCGCGCCAGCAGCGAAGAGACGTGGCTGGCGTTGGCGTTGATGGCCTGGTTGTACGACTGCATCGCCTCGGCGTACTTCCGCTGGCGCATGTTCAGCGTGCCTTGCAGCCAGAGGGTGTCGGCGTCGGCGGGTTCCCTGACCAGCATGCGCTGGATGGCCTCGGCGGCGGCGGCGAAGTTGCGCCCCTCGACGAAGCAGCGGACCTGCGATCGCTGCGCACCGCGGTCGGCCGGGGCGATCTCGAGGTACTTGCCGTACTGGGCGGCCGCGTCGGCCCACTTGCGTTGGCGCTCGAGGAAGCGGGCCATGGACTCGCGCCCGCGGCGGTCGTTGGGGTCCAGGTCGATCGCCTTCTGGTACGCCTTGGCGGCGATCTCGGGGCTGTAAGAGCGGAGGTAGTCGCCCATGACGATCTGGACGGCGACCTTGTCGGCCTCTTCCTTGTCCAGTTCGCCCAGGACGCTGATGAGGTCGCTGTTGCGCGCACTGCGGACGAGGAACTCCGCCAGCGGGCGGATGCCGTTGATCTTGTTGGCGCTGTGCTTGTAGACGTAGCGGAAGGTGTTTTCGGCCTTCTTGAAGTCGCGCACCTGCTCATACATCAGGCCCAGGGCCAGGACGCTCTCGAGGTCCTCGGGGTTCTCGGCGACGTACCGCTCGCTCTGCGCGATGAGGTTGGGAAGCTGGTCGGGCGTGGCGACGGCCCGGCGGAAACGGAGGATCTCGCCCTTGATGTAGGGGTTGGCCTGCCCCTCCGGCAGCTGCCACGCCTTCTCGGTCCAGTGGCGGTGCTTGGTGAGATCCTTCTCCATCTCGCTCAGCACGGCCATGCCGATCACCGCGTTGGGGAACACGGGATCGAGGTCGAGGACGAAGGTGTATTCCTTGGAGGCCTTTTCGAGTTCATTGGTATATCGGTAGCAGTCGGCGAGCATGGTGTGGGCCACCTTGCTCTCGGGCCGCTTCTGGAGGATCTCCTGGAGGATCTCGATGGCCTTGGGGTAGTCGCCCTTGAGCATGGCCAGACGCGTGGAGTACATGCGGCCGTCGAGGCCGTCGGCGTTGGCGGTGGCGGCGCGGCCGGCCCATTCCTTGGCCTGCTCCCAATCCTTCTTCCGCAGCCCGTAGCCGAACATGCGCTCGATGACGTCGACGTTGTTGGCGTCGATGTCGATCGCCTTCTTCATCGCCTCGCCGTATTCCTTCTCGCGCCGCATCATGGCCGCGGCGTTGGCGACCGCCAGCGCCTGCTGCAGCGGATCGGCCGTGTCGTCCTTCGCCCGCGCCACCAGCAGGTCGAACCGCTTGTTGGGGTCCTTCTCGCTGCGGATCGCGATCTCGGCCGCCAGCCACTTGGCCCCCTTCTCATCGCCCTTGAGTTCCTCGGTCAGCATGGCGATGCGCTCTCTGCGCTCGAAGGCGAAGTAGATGTCCAGCAGGCGGGTGATCACACCCGTGTGCCCGGGGGCGCGGCGGTGAAGGTCTTCCAGCAGTTGCAGCGCCCGCTCATTCTGATTCTCGGTCCACAGCTGGACGACGCGTTCCAGCAGCATGTTCATCTCGACGGCGTTGGGGACGCCGCCGCCCATCAGCGTAGGCGTGTCGCCCGACAGCACGTCGAGCACGCTCCGCAGGGTCAGGGCCCCCTGCAGCGTCGAGTCCACGTTCAGGGCCTCGTTCACGCGACTCTTGGCGCCTGCGTAGTCGCGGGTCATCATCATGATCTCGGCCAGCGCCAGCAGCGTCGAGGGGTTGCGGTCATGGCTGGGGATCTTGCGCATCTCTTCCAGCACGCCCTGGGCCTTGCTGAGCTGCCCCAGGCGCATGTACGCGCCAATGAGCGTGTTCGCCGACTGGACCTCGATGGTGCTATCGGGGAGGCGCAGGCCCTTTTCCAGCAGCTTGACCGCCTCGGTCAACTGGCCTTCGTGATAGGCAATCAGGCCGCCGATCTTGGCGCACTGTATGCTGTTGGGGGCCAGGTGGCGGATCTCCTCCAGCTGCACGTGCGACTCTTTGAGGACATTGGCTTCGTCGACGTCGGACGTGCGCATCTCCAGGCTGTCCAGCAGCACGTTGGCCAGCACGTAGTGCAGGTTCCACTTGGCCTCTTCGAGGCGCGTGCGGGCCGGCTGGGCCAGGTCCGCCTGCTGCAGCTTGGTCGCCACGGTGGCCACGCCCATGCGGAGGGCGTCGCAGGCCTTGGGACGCTGATTCTGGCGGACCAGGATGTGGGCCATCTCGCGGTAGACGGCGCTGTCGCTGTCATTGTGGGTCAGCGCCTCGTCCAGCGACTTCATCGCCGTCGTCAGGTCGTTCAGCGCCACGTAATGCTGGGCGCGGGCGACGTAGCCGATCGTCGAATTCGGGTCGCGGCGGATCGCCTCGTTGATCTGCTTGATCGCGTCCTCGTTCTTGCCCTTCATGCGGAAGTGGACCGCGAAGGAGGTTCGCAGCGACGTGTTGTCAGGGTTGCGGTCGATGGCTTCCTCGAACGTCCGCTGGACTTCCTCGTGATGGTTCACCCGCTGCAGGAAGGCCACCTTCTCCAGCCAGTAACGCGTTTCATCGCTCTTGAGCTCGATGGCCTTGTTGAAGTCGGCCAGGATCTCTTCCACCCTCTGGGGGTCAAATTCGTGCGGGGAGACGCGGATCATTTCCTCGCGCTGCGCCACGGCGCGCTTCAGGTACGTCTGGTGGTCGTTGGGGGCGATCTTGAGGAGCTTGGTGGCCTCACGGATGTACTCGCCCCAGTTGCGCCCGATGACGGCCATCGACCACGCGATGTCCGACAGCATGCGCTGGGGCTCTGCGTAGCGATCGTCCATACGGGCGGCGTTGATCAGATCGCGTTTGGCCGACTGGAACAGCTCGGCCTTCTCGGTGTTGGTGCCGGGGGAGGTCTTGAGCATTTCCAGCTTCACCCGGGCGAGCTTGAAGAGGTACTCGGCGTTGCCTTTGCCGTAGCGCACGGCGGTCCCGTAGTGCTTGAACGCCTCGGCCATGTTGCCGTTGTTGAATTCCTCGTCGCCGCGCGCCGCGGCCGTCACCGGATCCTTGGGGATCAGGCTGTTGACCATCAGTGCGGCGGTCAAGGCCACGACGATCACGCCAAACAGGATGAGGATCGTTACCGCGCGTTTATTCAGTTTCTTCTTCTTGGCCATCTTGGGTCCTTGTGCTGCTATTTACCCTTGTTGAGCTTGTCGACATCCTGCTGCGAGGGCAGGAACCTGAGGATCTCCGGCAGCGTTGCCTGGAGGAATTCCTCCGCTTGCCGATCGCTCTCCTGCACCGTCGTCATGGGCAGGCGGGCTCCGAACTGGATCTTGGCGAAGTACGTGTGCCGCGTGAACGGGTTCATCAGGTTCCATCGCACGTCGAGGTTCGAGTGCTCCGGCTGCCCGTTGAGGCTGAAGAGGTAGTATTCGACGAACTGGCGCCCGTCCTTGGCCGAGCGGTACTGCGTCCGCGAAAGCGTCAGCACCTCGTTCCAGCCGAACCTCTTGACGGCTGGAACCACCAGCTTTACGCGGTCTGAGGAGACGACTTTGTTGCCGCCGGCCTCGAGGCAGTTCTCGGGAATGTGGGGCACCAGGTCCAGCCCGCCGGTGTAGTAGTAAATGGCCAGGTTCCAGGCGAGCTTGCGCTGGGAACGCGTGTCCTCGTAGACCCGCGTGACATACCAGTTGCAGCAGCGGCTCTCGCGCCGCCCGCCGGAACGGTCCCAGTCGGTGGCCATGCCCAGGGAGTCCAGCGTCGACCGCCCGCTCTTGCTCTTGCCCCAGTCCAGGTCCAGCAGTTCGCCCTTGCTGTCCTTGGCGAGCCTGTAGTTGCCCATCTCCGCCGGCAGCGAGGTCATGCGATGGTCGTCCTCGGTGACGAACGCGACGGGCGCCGGCCAGGGGACGGGGCTCTTCTGCGTGACGAAGCCCAGCAGGTCCTGCGCGGCGCTCCAACCGATGGCGGTGACCAGCAGCAGGATCCACGCGACGGTGAACTGCTTGTCCCACCGCAGCGACTGCCAGATCACCAGCGGGGCCGATACGACCATGACGGCGCCGCACAAGGCGGCAAACCATCGCGGCCAGCTGCCCACCAGCAGCAGCGCCGCCGACACCGCGAAGGCGCCCAGGAAGCCCCGGAGGAGCTCGCGGCGATGGCCCTGCCAATATTGAACCAAGGGCGCGGTCGTCATGGGCGCCGCCCTCGCATCCACATTCCCGGCCGGTAACCGGTGTCCTCGTCGTCTTCCTCTTCCTCCACGAAGAGGCTCTGCATGATCTTGCCCAGGCCCAGCAGCAGCAGGAAGGCGGGCACCAGCAGGGCCATGCCCATGAACTCGTGCATGAGGTCGCTGCCGAACTCGGGTTTGTCCACGGCGTACATTGCCCCGGTGAGGGCGACGCGGAGGATGTTGCAGACCACGGCGATCGGAACGCCCGCCAGCACCAGCACGACCCGCTGCCAGCGGGGCTTGTCCTCGATGTAGGCCATCGCCACGCTGAGGGCGATGAACGCCATCAGCGAGCGCATGCCGCTGCACGCCTCGGCCACCATCACGGCGTACTGCGTGCCGCTCTGGCCGATGATGTCCAGGTTGAGTTCGGTGACGGTGACGCTGGCGCCGAACATGTTCAGCAGCAAGCCCGACGCGCGGGCCGCCAGGCCTTGCAGGGGCAGCGCGATGCGGTTGTAGAGGGCGTCGGGGATGGGCATGGCCAGCACCAGGTACAAGATCGGCACCCACGCCACGCGCATGACCTTGGGGCCCATGATGTACAGCACCAGGCCGAACAGCGACATGACCATCGCCAGTTCGGAGAAGTAGCTGTTGCGGATCGGCCACAGCCCCAGCACCGACAGCAGCAGCCCGGCGATCATCAGCACCAGGCCCAGAACGCTGCTCTTGCGGCGTGCGGTCAGCAGTTCGACGCGGCGGTTGTACAGCAGGTAGGCGCTGAACAGCGGAATCAGGAAGCCGTGCGCCCAGTTCGAATCGTGCCGCCACTTCTGGTAGAGGTACGTGAATTGCCAGTAGTTCACCGCAACAAACAGCAGCCCTAACACCGCGATCTTCAGCCACGCCTCGCGGGTGAGGTGCACCTCCTCCGTTTCGAAGGTGGCGGCCACGTCGGCCAGGCTGGTCAGCGAGCCGGCCGGCGCTTGGTATTTTTGCGGTAAGTTTTGGTTCATGCCGTTACTGCTGTTGCCTCACCATCGTTCGAAACGTTCGCTGTTCAGCCCCACGGGCGCCGGGCTGGCGAAATTGCGGTCGTACACAAAGCCGAATCCATAGCTGAATCGGAACGCGCTGCGGATCACCGCCAGGAATGGCGCACGGATATCCGTGCCCACCGCGATGAGGTCGTCGGGCTTCAGGAAGATGTCCGAAGCCTCGCCGCGGAAGATCGCCTGGATGTCCAGGGGGATCACCTGCTCCTGGTTATAACCTACGCGTCGGATGAGCAGAGAGTTCTTGGGCCAGGCCAGTCCGCCAAGGTTTCCGCCCGCGGCCACCGCCATCTTCAGCGTCACCATGCGCCCCGTCAGCGAGTAAACGCCGGGGCGTGCGATCTCGCCCATCAGGTAAAATTCGCCTGTTTCAGGCGGCGGAATCTGGATCACGTCGTTGTCCCGGATGACGATGTTCATCAGCGGGTTGCCGTTCTTGAGCGTCTGGTAGTTGATGGCGATGATCCGGGCCATGTCGGTTTTTTCCGCGCGGCTCTTCCAGCCGAACGGGTCCGAGGGGTTGGCCAGGATGTTCGCGTCGCCGGTCGCCCGGGCGTCGGTGGCGGACGAATCGCCCTCGCCGCCGCGACCCTCCTCCTGCACGCGAACCCACTTGCCGTTGGTGAACACCCACTTGGGGCCCTTGGCCGGAAGCTCGGCCGGGGCCGAGGCGGCCGAGACCGGCGTGGTGTCCGTCAGCATCGTGATCTGGCTGGGCGCGGGCAGCGTGGAAGGCTCCTTGGCCGGGCCGGGCAGCAGGCGCTCCAGCGCGCGGAGATCGGTGTCGGGGTTGGTGGTGGGCGACGGCGAAGGCGAGGGGGCCGTCCTGGCCGCGCCCGGCGGAGGCACTTCCTGCGGCAGCGGGCCCAACTCGTCGCGCCCCGGCGTCGTGGCGCGGGGGCTCTCGTTGCCGCCCTTGCTGACGGCCGGCTGCATGCGGAACACGTACAGGTACCGCGTCGTGGGGTTGGTCACGTCGCCGGCCAGCGCCAGCGCTTCCAGCAGGCGCATGTCGCGTCGGAGCACGTTGTACGTGCCGGTGCGCCCAACGGCGCCCATGATGGAGAAGGTGTTCTGGCGGCGGGCAACGACCGAGACGGACACTTGCGGATTTCTTAATATGTTGGGCGAGTAGGCCTTGATGATCTCCTCTTTCAGCTGCTCCTGCGTCAGGCCGTCGGCCTTGATGCGGTCGTTGAGGAAGGGCATATCAATGTAGCCACTGTCGCTGACTTCGCGGGGAAGGGTCTCGCTGACATCCGGGCTGGAGAGGCCCAGGATGGTGACGTTGACCACGTCGGTGGGGCCAATGACGTAGTCAGTCTTGGTGTACTGGTAGTCGTCGGGGCGCGGGGGCGTGGCGTTGGGCACCATCTCGTGCCCCTCGTCGGCCACCGATACGCTGCCGCGGATCATGTGCACCGGCTGATCTTTCGGCGCGTGGACCATCGCCGCGGGATCGAACAAGCGATATGTGCCGATGGCAAACTCGTCCGCGATCTGCTGGCAGCCGGTGAGCATCTGCAGGAACGCCATCGCCAGGGCGGACATGATCAGACCACTGTTTCGTTTCACGGCGACCTTCTTCCTTTTTTACTGCCGCTTTCTTGGCGCCCTCCGCGCACAAGTGACGCCCGGACCGGGGGATCCGTCCGCCGTATTCGGGCCTTTCGAAGCGTGCATAGCAAGCGAAGCATGCTGCAGGGTGCAGAATGCCTTACCAAAATCATCGGCTAGCTGTTCATACATCTTGAGGAAATAAGGGGTTGCCGCCGTGCACCCCGAGCCTTCATGCGTACACATTCTACGCCGCCCGAAAGGGCCGGGATCGCGCTGCGAGGGAAAATTCGTCTTATCTACGCGCCCTGGTAGTTCGTCAGAATTGGACATGTGACCACAGCTGGCGGCTTGCCGTTCGGCGCTGTCAGATGTGGGTGATGCCCGGGGCTTCTACAGCGCCGAACGGCAAGCCGCTGCCAGACGCACTGACGTATTAGATTGTGATGAACTACCAGGCTTGCCTGCCGGAGGCAGGAAGGCCGCCACCCGGCCACCCGCCAGGTCACTGCGGCTCGCCGACGATCTCGACGGCGGTGACCTTGTCGATGCGGCCGGGAAGGCCGAACAGGATTGACCCGTCGGCGAGCGTGACGACGGTGCGTATCCGCTGCCCGTCGCAGGTGACCGCCGGCGGGGCCTTCCAGGGGCCGGCGATGCGGAAGATAGGGCGGACGACGCCGCCCGGCCGCGGCGCAACCGCAAAGCGGCACCGGCCGCCGACGGCCTGCAGGTAATAGCAGCCTTCAGACTCATCGAAGCCGTCGTGGTCGAGGTCGCCCTCGGCGCTGGCGGCCGCGGCGGCCAGCGCGATACGGAGCGGGACAGCGGCGTTGTAGTTGCGCAGCATCAGGTCCCGGTCTTCGTCGAGCAAGGCCGCCTGGAAACTCAGCCGCCTCACGGGCATGTAGAACTCGGGATCGAGCAAGACCCGGCCGCTGCGGCCCGCCCCCCAGGCGACGTCCTGCGGCATGGACAGCCTCATGGCCGAGGTGGCCGCGCCGCCGGAGTTGTTGTAACGAAGGTGCGCAACCCAGCGTCCGTCGCCATAGAAGGTGTGCTCCCAGCGAATCTGCCTCCCCGCGGCGGCCGACGGCGACGCCGGGCCCGCCGGGAAATACCACGTGCTGGCCAGGCGGACACGGAGCGGGTTGGCCTCGAGCAGTTCGACACGGCCGTGGCGCGGCGGGCCCATCACCTCGATGGATTCGGCGTCTCCAGCCGCAAGACCCTTGCCGGCGGGCGCGATCTGCAGCACCGGCTGCTCCGCCCCGAGGCGCCACAGGCCGTCGCGATCCCGCCCCAGGCGCAGCGGGTGCGAACGCCGGGGGTAGTCGATCACGTAATCCAGGCCGACCTTCTCCAGCGTCAGCCCCTCGGGGGCGGGCGTGATCAGGCGGCGGTTGTCGATCGCCAGCACGTCATCCAGCAGCAGCGTCACCGGCGACTGGGCCTGGCGGAACTCCAGGTTCACCGCCAGCGGCGACAGCGGCGCCGACACCTTCGCCACGTCAATCTCCACGGTGTTCCAGCCGATGGCGAGTTCGAAGGGCCCCGCTGCGGCGTTGGCTTCGCCGCCGAAGGCGAGGTAGAGATCGGTGCGGGGCTCTTCGACGCGGAGGGCGAGGGTCAAGAGCGTGTAAGGCCGCAGGTCGAAATCCGCCGGAGCGAATCGCAATGCGCCGCCCGGCGGGAGGACGGCTTCCAGCGCGCCGCGGCCGGTGCGGGCGGCGGCGTGGGTGAGTGCACAGCGGCCGCCCTCGCCCCCGACGACGGTGAATGAACCTGCCTGGAAGTCCGCGCCGGGGCCTTCGAAGTCGGCCAGGGAGACGAACGTGCCCGCGGCGGCCTCGGGGTAGGCTGCCTTCTGCTGGTTCGTCACGGCCTCGCCGGCCGGCGGCGGCGCCGGCGGCGCGGGGGGAGGCGCCGGCGGGCACCCGGGCAGGGCCACCGCCAGGGCAATCAGGAGCAGCATGTATCTGCGGCAGAACATGGGAACAAGTATAACGTTTTGACGCACAAGGTGCGGCCAAGTTCGGACAAGATGCGAGAGGCGGGGTAGACATGGTGCTGTGGGTGGCGGCCTTGGAAGGCCGCCGCCCGTCCCGGATGAAAAACAGCGGCGGGACCTGGGTAGATCCCGCCGCTGTGGAACGTCAGATCGAGGTCTTACTTCGCCGTGGGCTCGGTGGCGGCGGATGCGTGGCCGGTCACCATCTCCCTGAGGCCCAGCAGGATGGGCGCGGCCACGGCGATGGACGAGTACGTGCCGAACAGGATGCCGATGGCCAGGGCATAGTTGAACCCGTGAATGCCCGGGCCGCCCCAGATGTACATTACCACCACCACCAGGAACACCGTCGAGCTCGTCAGCAGCGTACGGCTCAGCGTCTGGTTGATCGACATATTGATCACCTGCGGCGTGACGGTGGTCAGCTTGCCGCGGTTCTCGCGGATGCGGTCAAACACGACGATCGTGTCATTGACCGAGTAACCGATGATCGTCAGCAAGGCCGCGATCATCGCCAGGTCCAGCTTGAAGGGCTCCACGCCCAGCCAGTGGCCGATACTGGTAGCGGCGATCCACGAGGAGGCCGCGATCAGGCCCAGCATGATGATCGAATCGTGCACGAGGCAGACGACGGCGGCCAGGCCCCACCGCAGCGTGCCGAACCGCACCCACAGGTAGATGATGATCGCCATCCAGCTCAGCACCATCGCCATGATGGCGGCCTGGGAGGTCTGGCCGGCAATGGCGGCGTCGAAGTTGGTGGCCACCATCGCCTCCTGGCGGTGGAGCGAATCGCCCAGCAGGCCGAGTTCCTTGTCGGCGAATTCGCTCCAGGCCTTAGAACTGCTGGCGATGGACGAATCGGACGGCGTGACCAGAACGGCCAGCTCCGAGAACTTGTCGCCGCCGGCGGAGGTCAGGCCGATGACGTTGGAGCTGTTGAGGGCCAGCTGCGAGAAGTCCGGCTGGAACCGCATCTCGCGGATGCGCTGCTCGGCCTCGGCAACCGAGATCGGCGTCTGGACCTTGACGGCCAGCAGCACGCCGCCCTCGGCGTCAATCAGTTCCTTGTGGTATTTCTGGGCGGCCTTCTGGAGCATGGCCTTATTGATCTGCGTCTTGCCGTCGGCGGCCAGGCTGACGCCCATGTCCGGCAGCGTTCCGCCCTTGATCAGTTCGAATTCGATCCGCTGACGCTGTTCCAGCGCGCCCGTGAAGGCGGTGGCCAGCACCGGCTGGATCTGCGACAGGCGGGTCTCGGTGGTGACGATCTGGTAGGAATTGGCCGGCAAGGAGTCCTTGAGGTTGGCAGCCGTCAGCGCGCCGCCCGCCTTGGCCGCGACGTCCAGTTCATCGAAGAACGGCCCGTTGAGGCCCTGGCCGATCCATTCCTCGCGGGTGACCTTGCCATCGCTGTTCTTGTCGTGGTCGTTCATGAAGTGGGCGAGGCGGTTGGTGACCACCTTTTCCACGCGCGAGTTGTTGATCAGCTTCTCGTTGCCCGAGGCGCGGGCCTTGTCGCGGAAGACGGTCTCGACCATCTGGTCGTTGGGCAGCTTGCCGTTGATCAGGGCGTCGTCCTTGAACGTGATCGTCGCCTTGGTGCCCGAAGAAAACTCGATGCCCAGGATGTCCTTGCCCTGGGCAAACAATGCGAACAGGCCGAAGACCCCCGTGATCAGCGAGAAGGCCCAGAAGTAGTACCGCTTGGCCATCCAGTTGATGTTCGGCACGCCGATCAGCCGCAGCATCGACAGCGGCTTGGCGACCCAGCCGCGCTCCAACAGGACCTGGAACACCCAGCGGGTCACATATACGGCCGTGAAGATGTTGAACACGACGCCCAGGCCCAGCGTGATCGCGAAGCCGCGGATTTCGGGCGTGGCCACCCAACCCAGGATGGCGCAGGTGATCAGCGTGGTGGTGTTGGAGTCGAAGATCGCGCTGAACGCACGTTCGTAAGCGTTCTTGAGGGCCATGCGGATGGACAGGCCTCGCAGCTGCTCTTCGCGCAGGCGCTCGTAGATCAGCACGTTGGCATCCACGGCCATGCCGACGGTCAGAATCAAGCCCGCGATGCCCGGCAGGGTGAAGACCGCGCCGAGCATGCTCATCGCGCCCAGGATCAGCAGCACCTGCAGCGCCAGCGCCACGTTGGCCACCATGCCGGCGAACATGTAGTAGACCAGCATGAACGCCACCGTGCCGACCGTGCCCCAGAAGCCCGCTCGCAGGGCCGCCTGGAGGTTCTCTTCACCGAAGCTGGGGCCGAACGTGTTCACCGCCACCGGCTCGGAATTCAGCTTGGCCGGCAGCGAGCCCTTCTCCAGCACGCGGGCCAGGCTGGAGGCTTCCTCCTGCGTGAAGTTGCCTTCGATGATGCCGCTGGAGGTGATGCGGGCGTTGATCCGCGGCGCCGAGAAGACCTCGTCGTCCAGCAGGATCGCCATCAGGTCGCCCTTGTGTTTCTCGGTCATGTCGCCGAAGAGGCTGGCGCCCTTCTCGTTGAAGTCAAAGCCAACGGCCGGCTGCATGTTCTGATCGCTGGTGACGCGGGCGCGGGTGAGCGACCAACCGCCCTCGCCGCGCTGCTGGAGCATCTGGAAGCCCGGCTGGTTGTACAGCAGCACGTAGGTGCGGCCGCCGAAGTCGCCGGTGACCAGGCCGCCGAACTTTTCCGTGTCGTTTTTGACGGGGAACCAGAGGAACTCGCTGTTCTGCCGGCGGAGCCACTCGGGGCCCTGGTCGGGGTTCTGAAGGACCTTCTTGTAATAGGCTTCCTTCTCGGGGGGCATGATGAGCTTGCTGCCGGCCTGGCCGGCGGCCGAGACGGGGGCGATGCGGAATTCCAGCACGCCCGCGTTGCGGATCAGGCGGATCAGGTCGGCCGGGTCGTCCAGCTGGCGGCGGACCTCGGCCCACTTCTTGTACGCGGCGACCACCATCTCGATGTCGGCCTTGCGGTTGGGGTGCTCTTTCAGCAGGCGGTCAAGGCTGGAAGCGAACGCCTCGCGGCGGCGCTTGACTTCGGTGTCGTTGCGCAAGGCCGAGGCCTCGGTGGCGGAGATGTAGCTGCGGAAGACGTTCTGAAGCGCGCCGCGGGTGACGTTCTGCGACTGGACCTTGTCCGTCGCATCGGCCATCCGAGCCTGTGCGGCCTCGAAGGCGGTCTCGGCCGCGGTCAACTCATCGAGCAGCTTCTTCTGTGCGTCGGTGGGCTGTGTGGTGGTGGCGGGCACTTCATCGACGCGGGCCTGGGCCTTATCGAGGTTGCTCTTGGCGGCGGCCAGGGCGTCATTGGCGGCGACGTAGTCGGTCAGCAGGCGGGCGATCTCGGCATCGCCCCTGGAGACGCGGGCGATGACGCCCGCGCGGTCGGCCGGCGCGGCGTTCATCACGTCCCACAGGTCGCTGCGCTGGAGGTTGCCCTTCTCGACCTTCTCGATGGCCTCGTCGTACTTGAGCTTGCTGTCGCGGCTGGCGGTGGTGCCGGCGGGCATGCGCACTTCGATGCGGCTGCGGCCCATGGGGCTCCATTCCAGCGAGCTGAGGCCCTGGGGATCGACGCGTTCCTTGAGCACGTTGATGATGCGCTCGGTGAGGTCGGCGGAGTCGCCCTCGGCCTTGGCCAGGGAGGCAACCTGCGCCTTTTGCTGGTCGATCTGGGTCTGGAGTTCCTTCTTCTTGGCCTCGTCGGTAGCGGCGGCGAGCTCCGCCTGCTTGGCCTCAATGTCGGCCGCCAGACGGGCGCGCTCGGCCTCGCTGGTCTTGATCTCGAAGATCATGCTCGTGCCGCCCTTAAGGTCGATGCCTTGCCGCAGTTCCTTGGTGTACAGCGACCACAGGCACAAGGCGACCAGCACG
Source organism: uncultured Planctomycetaceae bacterium (assembly GCA_964616985.1). GTDB lineage: Bacteria > Planctomycetota > Phycisphaerae > SM23-33 > SM23-33 > CAZTVF01. The sequence goes on along the minus strand of CAZTVF010000021.1, from coordinate 30,964 downwards.
GCGAGGATGCCGAACTTCAGCGGTAGATTTTTCGCGTTCATTTTTTCCTGTTTTCCAAAGGCGTAAGACGGATACGAAGACGACGGCCCTTGCCCGGCGAGGCATGACGGGACCGCACAGAACCGGTCATTGTGACGCAACTTGCCGTTTTGGTCAATCCTAAACCTGGCGCGGCAGTCCCCCCTTTTCTTCCCCCCCGTGATCCTTTACGCTAGCGGCGACGCATAAGTTTACGGAGACGACCTTGAAGCTCAACCGCGCCACAACCATATATATGCCGGGCCAGGCGAATCACTCCGCCGCCGTGGCTGAACTGGCCGTTTTCCTGGGAGCGCCCGACGCCGCCTCGCTGCGCCTCGTCCGCCGCGACCTCCAGGGGAGCGGAATCCTTCTGGCTCTTATCGGTGATTCCGCCGTCGCCCTTCAGGCCATTGGCCAGGGACGCTGCCGTCTCGACCAGGCGCCCGCCGGCCTGGATGCCTTCGAGGTGCTCGCCACGGGCGACTCTCTCCTGGTCCTGGCCACCACGCCGCGAGGCCTGCTCCAGGGCGTCTGGCAACTGCGAGACCACTGCCGCCCCGCCGCCGGCGACGGCGTCGAACTGCCCGACGACCTCCACCTGGCCGGGACGTTCCGGATTCCCATGCGGATCTTCCACGGCCGGTTCGACGCCTGGCCGCCTTCGCGCGACGACCTGCGGTACATCGCCCGCCTGGGCGCGACCCACTGCCTGCTCACGCACGATTGGCAGGGCGACCTCCGCAGCCTGCAGGCCTACGTGCACAGCCCGATCTTCCCGCGGGCCCTGCCGCCCGACGCCATCGACTCCAACGCCGCACATCTTAGGCGCATTCTGGCCGATTGCGCGGACTTCGGCCTCCAGGCCGCCCTGTGGATCACCGAACTGCCCTGCCAGAACGGCCCCTGGGTGCCCGCGGCCGTGCGCGAGGCGTGGCTGTCGCGATTCCCCGCCGACACCCTCTCCGACAGCGGCACATACCAGGGCAAGGTGCTTTGCTTCGGTCACCCGCGGGTGCAGGAATACTACCGCGACCTGCTGGGGCGGTTCTTCGCGGCCTTCCCGCAGGTGGAGATGCTTTTCCTGTTCAACGTCGACAGCGGCGGGGAATTCTGCGACCCCGCCTCGTGCGAACGGTGCCGCGGCGTGACGAAGATCGAGCAGCGCGACCGCCTGGTGCGATTCCTGGTCCAGGAGGGGCAGAAGGTGCGCCCCGGACTGCGGGTGCTGACCACCGGCTGGCACTGGGAGCGGCACGGGCAGGATTTCCTCGACCGCCAGGCCCGCCTGCCGGCCGCCAGCGGGCTGTACATGGCCGCCGAGTCGGACGGCTGGCAATGCGAACGGCAGGTCCACGACATGCTGCGACAGGCGCGAGACATTTGCCGCCGCACCGGACAGTTGTTCATCGGCTACGACGATTTCCACTGGGGCGACGACACGGTGCACAACCTCAATGACCTGCAGGACTACCCGCTGGGAATCGCGGCGAAGCTGCGGCGGTGGCATGAACTCGGGGTCGACGGCGTGTTCGACCACTGGGGCGGGTGGAACGAGGATGTGTCTTCGAACTCTGTCGCGCTGCGCGAATTCTTCCTCGACGCCGGGGCCGATGCCGTCGGCGTATGCCGCCGCATCGCCGAGCGCCAGTTCGGGCCCCTCGCCGGCGGCCACTGCCTGCGGGCGTGGGAGGAACTGGAGCAGGCGCATGCCAGGCTGTCGCGGGCATGCAGCCTGCCGCCTCGCCAGTGGCCGGGATGGTACGCCGGGCGATACGTCACGCCCACCCCCGAGGGCTTCGCCGCTCAACAGCCGATCACCGATGATGAACCGCTCCTGCCCAAGGCGGACGGGGACTTCGTGTACAACGGCGGCACGCGGGCGGACATCTTCGCCGCCATCGGCGACGCCTGGGAGGCCGCCTGGCCACACTACCAGGCCGCGGGCAAACACATGGAGGCGTCGGTATCCGTTGCAAGCGACGAGCCCCTGGGCTATGCCGACTGGTGGAGCGGCCTCAAGCCCTCCCCCACCCGCCGACAGCACCTCCGCCGCCAGAAGCTTTACATCGATTCGATGGGCCTTGTCGGCCGCGAGATCGGCCTGCACTTCGCCCTCAACGCGATCTGGCTGCGGTGCTTGGAGGCGGCGCCTGCCGCCGACGCGCCCTCTCGCTACCGCGCCGCGGCCGAGAGCCTTCTGAGGCAGGACATCGCCGCCTGCCTCGCCGTCGCCGAGTTCTTCGACGCTCTCCGCGCCACCGGCGACGACCGCGACCCCAACCGCGACTGGTCTGCCCGTCACCGCGCCAAGGCCAGGGCGATCGAAGAGTATCTGGCGAGGTAGAACCCAACCTGTCGTTGAACCTGGGGTCGCGGAGATCGATCTGCTGTTGCAGGACCGACCCACGCAGTGGGCCGGCTTTGGTACACGTGCCGGCTTCCGGTTACTGGTTACTGGCTACCGGCTACTGCCTCAATGATTGAAATGCCGCGTGGCGGTGAAGACCATGGCCAGGCCGAGTTCGTCGGCGCGGGCGATGACGTCGGCGTCTTTCTTCCCGCCGCCGGGCTCGATGACGGCGGTGGCGCCGGCCTGGACGGCCCAGTCGAGGCTGTCAGGGAACGGGAAGAACGCGTCGGAGGACAGCACGCATCCCTTGGTGTCATACGCCTTGCTGCCGCCGTACTGTCCGGCCAGGTGTGTCGCGAGCATGGCCGAGTTCACACGGCTCATCTGCCCCGCCCCGGCGCCCAGGAGTGTGCGGCCCCTGGCCAGCACGATGGCGTTGCTCTTGACGTGCTTGCACACGATCCAGGCGAAGCGGAGGTCGTCCATCTCGGCGGCGGTCGGCTGCCGCTTCGTGACGACCTTCCAGTCCTTCTCATTCAGCGTCAGCAGGTCGCGATCCTGCACCAGCAGCCCGCCGACGACATACTTGAGGTACTTTTCCTTGTTCCGCTTGCCGGTGAACTCGCCCACTTCCAGCAGGCGGACCTCCGAGCCCCAGCCTTCGCGGGCGCGGATGATCTCCAGCGCCTTGGGCTCAAATGAAGGCGCGGCGATGATCTCGGCGAAAAAGCCCATCGCCCCCGACGCCTTGCCCCAGCGCTTGTAGCTCTCGACGATCGCCGACGCCAGTTCCGCCGTCACCGGCCTGTTCACCGCGATGATGCCGCCCATGGCCGCGTTCACGTCGGCGAGGTACGCCTTGCGATACGCCTCGACCAGGTCCTTGTCCACCGCGCAGCCGGAGGGGTTGGCGTGCTTGATGATGGCGATCGCGGGATCGGCGAAGTCTTTGATCAACTCCAGCGCCCCGTTGGCGTCGAAGTAGTTGTTGTAGGAAATCTCCTTGCCGCCCAGCAGCCGGGCCCGGCCCATGCACGCCTCGGAGGCGTCGGGGCCGGCGTAGAAGGCGG
>CAZTVF010000021.1:0-27513 GCA_964616985.1 uncultured Planctomycetaceae bacterium | reverse complement strand
TGGTGCGGGTTCTCGCCGTAGCGTAGGTCCAGCGCCTTGCGGTAGCTGAAGGTGACCTTCTCGGGAAACTCCTGCCCCAGCTGCGCCCCGAGGTACCCGCTGATGGCGCTGTCGTAATGCGCCGTCATCGAGAACGCCTGCAGCGCCAGCTTGCGGCGGAGATCTTCGCGCACGCGGCCGCTGCTGGCACGCATCTCGTCGAGCACCAGGTTGTACTGCGACTTGTCGGTGACGACGGTGACGAACTTGTGGTTCTTGGCCGCCGCCCGCACCATGGCCGGGCCGCCGATGTCGATCATCTCGACGGCGTCCGGGAGCGTGCAGCCGGGCTTGGCGATGGCCTCTTCAAACGGGTAGAGCCCCACGCACACGAGGTCCACGGGCTCGATGCCGTACTTCTTCATGTCGGCTTGGTGGCTGGCGTCGTCGCGCAGGGCCAGGATGCCGCCGTGCACCTTGGGATGCAGCGTCACCACGCGGTGGCCCAGCATCTCGGGGAAGCCCGTCCACTCCTGGACGTAGCGGACCTTCACGCCCGCCTTCTCCAGGGCCTTGGCCGTGCCGCCGGAGGAGATGATCTCCACGCCCAGGTCGGCCAGCGCCTTGGCAAAGGCCTCAATGCCCGTCTTGTCGAAGACGCTGATCAGCGCCCGCTTGATCGTCACACCGTCCATGGTTCTGGTCCTTCCTTTCGATGCCTTACTTGGTCGCGTTCTTGACGTCCTCGGCCTTGAGAATGCCCACCGACGTGGGGCGCAGGCACACCAGGCGCCCGCCGGGGCTTGCCGTCCAGATACCCTTGGAGCCCGTGCCGGAGGCGACGATATTCAGGTTTTCCAGCGACATGTGGCCCTTGGTCTTGCCCAGCATTTCGTCGGCCACCACGATGCTATTGCCCGCCACGATGTACACGTCGGCGCCGAAGACAGCGGCCACGCGGCCGGGGCCGTCCATCGACCACCGCTGCTGCCCGTTGACGAGATTGATGGCGTAGAACTTGTCATTTACAGCCGCGGCGAAAACGGTGTTTTCGGTGAGCTGGATGGCCTGGCGGACGGGGCCCTGGCAGACGAAGGGGCGTTCCCAGAAGTTGGTCCGCGGGTCCATCGACAGGGCGTAAACGCGGGAGTCATCGCAGCCGACGAACATGGCCCGGCGATCGACCGCGAAGGGCCCGGCGATCGGGCCGCCCGCCGTGCGCTGCCACAGGAGCTCGCCCAGGCCGTTGCTGACCATGATCTTGCCCGAAGCGCTGGCGACGAACAGCTGGTTGTTGACGTATTCCACCGGCGCGATCACCGAGTCGTTGGTGCCCTTGACCCATGTCTGCACGCCGCGCTGGACATTGAAGCCATAGAATCGCGCGGTGGCGGTGCCGGCGAAGAATTGCGTGCCGTCGGTGGCCCCGCCCGAACTGGCGCCCGAAGGCAGGTCCAGGCGACGCAGCAGGGCGCCGTCTTTGCGGGCGACCACGATCAGCCGGCCGCTGCTGTTGATCATCACCACGTCATACGCCGTCACCTGGGTGTTGCCCAGCCCGGCCGCACCGGGCAGCACTTCGCTGAGCATCATCTTGTCGGCATGCACCGGGCGGAAGACCGGCGTGCCGGGCTCGGCGATGGTCAGGGTCCAGCGCTGGACGCCCGTCAGCGCGTCGCGCGCGACGAGGCGGTTCTGGCTGGTCAGGCAATACACCATCTCGTCCATCTGGTAGACCTTGGTGATCTTCTCCCCGGCATTGAGCGGCAGGGCGATATCCCAGTACAGCCGCAGCCCGATGGCGTTGGCGTCGGCGAGGACGGGGGCCTGGGAACTCGACGGACCGGAAGGCTGACAACCGATCATCGTGCTGCACACCGCCACCACCAGCAGAATCCATGCGTTCCGCATACGACACTCCTGTAGACGTCAAAGCAGGTTAATCCAAACCGACGTAGTCACTGAGATCCACGCCGTTTTTCCGCTCGAATTCCCGCAGGCGGGCGATCCGCTCCAGGTCATCCGCAATGCGATGGGCCAGCTTGAAGATATAGGGCCGGCCCTCAAGTCTAGCCCGCAGGTCAGCCACCATCTCGTCCCAACTGCCTTCGTACAGTTCGCGCTTCAGCAGGACCAGCATGCGCTCCTCGCTGGTCAGCTTCTCCACGTACTGACGCACCTCTTGGGGGGTGTCGGCTGGGTCGGAACTCACGTCTTTACCTCGTGCATGTCAGGCTGCCTTGTCGCCAGGCCATACGACGAAAGTCGGCCGCTATAATAAGAGCCCCCGTAATTGCTTGCAACCATTCTTTGAAAGGAGGAGGTCCCAGGTGCGCTCGCGGACGGGTTGCACGCATAGGGCCATCGGCATCGATGGGCCGGCTGTCGCTCGCCTTTCGGCGCTGTTTGACCTCGCGGAGAGCGAAGAGCGGCAAAGAATCCTCGTCGCGGCTTTCCCTGTAAACATGCTTTTGCCCCTTCGGGGCTAAAAGCATGGCACCCGGAGTGCTACTCCAGCGCGGGGGTGATGCGCTCGATGCGGTATTCGCCTTCGGCGTCTTCCATCTTCAGCGTGACCGTGTCGCCGACGATCTTGCCCATCAGGTCCTGGCCCATGCGAGTCTGGTAGCTGTAGATGCCATTCTCCATGTCCGAGTCCCAGGGGCCCAGGAACGCCATCTCGACCTCTTTGCCGTCGCCCAGCCGCTTGAGCAATACGCGCGAGCCGATGCCCACGCTGGCCGGCGGGATGTCTTCCTTGCGGATGATCCGCGCGCGGGACAGCTCGTCTTCCATCTTCAGCTGGCGCTGCTTGAGCATGTCGCGCTCTTCCAGCGCAAACTTCCACTCGCTGTTTTCGCTGAGATCGCCATGCTCGGCCGCCGCGCCGATCGCCTGCGCGTTGGCCAGCATCTTCACGTCCACCAGGTCGCGGTACTCCGCCTCGCGGCGGACCAGGGCCGTCTCCGTCGTCCAGATGGCCGACTCATCCAGCCAGGGCGCGACCTTTTCCTTCGTGTAGAACAGGCCCGGGTATGCGTCGCGGAGAATTTCCAGCGAGTTCGACCGCACCGAGTCGGCCAGCCCGTCCGTCCGCTCGATCAGACGCTTGGTCGTCGCGGCCACGTGCTCGTCCATCGTCGCAACGGCCTGGCGGAAGATGCCGAAATCCGACGCGCCGATGGCCGTGCGGATCCGCTGGTAGAGGTCCTTGCGATAGGCATTGTCGACGTCCCAGCGGCGGTCGAGGTCGGCCACCAGCTTGACCATCTTGGTCATCAGTTCGATACGGCTGGGCGCGTTGGCGGGCACGTTGGAGGGGCCCTTCCACAGCCAGATGATCAACTCCAGGTTGTGCTCGGGATCCATCGCCGCCTCGGCGACAGCCTGCCCGATCACGTCGCCCTGCCCCGCGGCGATCAAGCGGGCGGTCACCTGCTCGAGCAGGCCGTTGGGGGTCATCTCCAGCAGCGCTACCAGCTGCGCATGCGCGTCGTGCCGATGCGCCAGCGCGTCCAGCGCCGCCGGCCACAGGCCCGAATCTTCCAGTTCCGCCACCGCCTGGGCGGGCTTGGCGGCGGCCTCGAGAATGTCCACCGCCGCCGGGTACGGCTTGGCGGGCTTGGGCAGGCCCGAGGCGATCGCCTCGTCCAGCGCAAGGGCCGCCGTCAGGGCGTCGGCGGGGCGGCGGGTCTTGAACTGCTCGGCCTGCTCGGCCAGCGAATTGATGATCTTGCCCGCGAAGGCGCGGTCGACGGGCAGCTTGCGGCCCTTGGCCTCGCGGATGTACTGGTCCAGGGCGGCCTGGTGCTCGCGCGGCGTCTTGGCCGCCTGCACCACCGGCAGCAGCTCGGCCTCCAGCGTCAGGCCCGCGGGATGGTAGTTGATCATGATCGGGCTGCGGCCTTCGAGGCTCAGCTGCGGGCAACGCTTGGCGGCGGTGCGAGCCCGGCCCCACCAGCCGCTCCAGGCGTCCTTGCCCAAGTGCTGCGGGACAAGCCATTCCTTCAGGTCGTCGGCGCCGATGCGCCCACCGCGGCTCATGCACACGCCGATCAGCACGGCGGCGGGGTCGCTTTCGATAATCTTGGCCAGCTCCTCCACGCGGTGCTGGCAGAGCACGCGGAAGTCGCGAGGGTCGACCAGGTCGTATTCGTCGGCCAGGGCCTTGGGCTCCAGGCGAGTGGTGCGGCCGGAGGCGTCGGCGATCTCGAACTGCCCCATGATCTTGTTGAAGCCGCGGTACTTCACCACGTGCCCCTCGTAGCGATGGGCCAGGTAGCTGTCGGCCACGATGCCCAGGCACACGTCCAGCGTGCGGAACGCCCGCCGGGGCGACTGCTTGCCCAGCAGGCCCGCACTCTCGAAAATGGCCTCGAACAGCTCGTGGCCGCCGTGGATCTTCTTATACAGGTCGGCCGCACGCGTGCGGAGCTGGTCGCTCTCGACGATGGCCAGCGTGAAGGCCTTCACATACTCAAGAACCTTGGCGGGTTCCATGGCCGACGTGCCGTCGTCCAGCATCGTCAGGGCCAGTGTCTCGGCCGTATCCAGCTGCCCCGCAGCCACCAGGGCCTCCAGCACGGCCGCCATCTCCGCCGCAGGGGCCGACTCGGCCACCGCTTCCAGCCAGGCGGTTTCCACGGGGGCCGGTTCCTTCGCCGCAATCCACTTCTTGACCTGCTCTACATTCATCGATCGCACCTCTTGTAAAAGACCGAACATCATCGCATCAACCGCCCGCGAAGTCGAGAGCATTTACACCGACGCGGCGACTGCATTCGCGTGGCACTGCATTTTGACGGCACCGCACCAGGCCGTAAGGCATGCAGTCTTAGCTGGGTGGAGACGGGAGCCTCGAGACGGCGGCAGCCTGTGGAGTGCGGCGGCAACGACGCCGCTTTGGATTGCGGCGCCCGCAGCGCGAGGCAGCGGCCGGACTCGGTGGCGCCACGACCCAAAGCGGCGTCGCCGTCCCTCGCTATGCTCGGGACTCTGCCGCCGCACTCCATAGCGCCGTCGCCATCGGCACGCCCCTTCCCGTCTGCCCCTGGCCGCGTTACAATATGGCTTCGAACATCGTTGGGAGCCCTGCTGCAACGAAACGGAAGCATCATGCGTAACCTGTCATCGAACGAGTCGTGGGCGGAGTATCGCCGGCAAATGCTGGCCGAGACCTCGCGTTTCATCGAATGGGGCCTCAAGCACCCCGAACTCACGATCGACATCCCCGTCAAGCCCATCAACCAGGGCAGCTTCCCCACCGGCGTCGCCGCCTGGTTCTGGAACACCGTGCTGACCACCCAGGTCGACAACCGCATCCGCAAGTGGCGCAGCATGATCATGCGGTGGAAGAAGTAGGCCTTTGGCTGGTTGACTAGTTAACTGGTTGACTCGTTAACTCGTTGCCTTCATCCTCGTCCCAATCATCGGAGCCCGCGGGCGACGAAACGGGAGTGCGATCAAGCCGCTCAACGGCTTCGGCAACTCTTCGAGCGAAGGAATCCACCTCCCGTTCGAGCTGCTCTGTCGTGACCACGTCCCAATCAGGAGGCTGGATCATATCGCGAAGCTTTTCTGCTTCGGCTTGGCGGTCCCGATCGGAAAGTCGCATTCGTTGTGCTCGCCAGATGCAGACGCGGGCCCATTCGTTTGAGCTCTTCCAGTAAGAGGCAATCGCTGCAACGACCCGCGTCGTCTCCTCCTGAACGTTCTTGGGCAGGGGCGTCGGTAGAGAGTCGATCACCGTATCGTAGAGGGTGAACCAATCCCGGGGTTTCGGGCCTACGTCCCGCCCAAGCAACCGGTAGAGTTGCTGCTGAACGCTCTGGGGCATCGCAACGGGGGCTCGACCCGTCAAACGCACTTCAAACACGATGTGATTGCGCATGATTGCCAGAGCCGCCACCGGCAGTTCCATCTTCTCCAGCGCATCGGTGCAGGGAGTGCTGTTCTCGGCCAAGGCATATCGCACAAGCAACGGAACAGTCTCGTACCTTTGCTGCCTGGCAAACCAAGCTGCCGAATCCTCGGCGATTGTGACGCTCGGCTTTTGCCTCAGCAGCACTGAAAGCCTTTGCGCTGCCCCGGCAGCGTCCCTGGCGGCAAGGGCGGCAATGGCAGCTGCTTGCCAGTGCTCCTTTCCGTCCAGCGGCTGACGATAGCTGGAGTAACGCCAAGGACTGGCTTCAAGCTCTCGCCACAGCGCGTCCATGTCAGCATCACTGCCATAGCTGGCCAGCCACACAATAGACGTTTGCCGTTCAAACGGGCCCTCGCCAAGCACAGATTGCCTGGCGAGGGGTAAGGACAGGCCTTTCACAAACGAGCCATTCAGGACACACGGAAGCAGGAACAGGAATCCGACGGCCCACCCCGGGTTGGCCTGGGAAGCTCGAAGGCACAATGGCACCAACGTCCATACCAGAATCGCCGTCAGCGGCCAGTCGATTAGTCCGCTGATGGCGTAGGCTTGGGTTCCCCAACGATTCGGCAGCGAGATGTTCCAGTCGCCCAGCCACGTCACGGCCTTTGCCAGATCACTAATCGCCGCTACCGCCACAGCGGCCCCGATCATCCACACGATGCCCCGCCAAGAGCGCTGTCGGGTTAAAAGCAGTTCGGCAATACCCAGGATGACAAAGGGCACCGCAGCGACGCCGATGACGATTGGTCGCCCGGATCCCGCCGGCAACACCCAGGCAAGCCCCAACAGCACCGCACAGCCGACCAGCCCGGCCGCAAGCATTATGACAACGTGCCGCCACTTCCATCGTTTCAACGCCCCGGTCACAAAAAGCACTGCGAACATCAGCAGCATGATGATCTGCTGCTCTCGTTGCCCCTCGCTCAGCCACGAAATCCGGGTTAGAACCTCGAGGTGCCCCAGCAGCAGAATTGGGAAGATCAACACGAGCGCCACGACGCAGTGAGGGACTCGGGCGAGCCATGTCGCTGTCCGATGCGACTGTCTTTCAGCTTCGGCCGGCGCGGCCTGTGGGCTGGAGCCATCGTCGCACAAGTGCCACCTTCTTCCCGTTCAATTGCCCGCAAGCCCCGCTCGCGGTATGCATGACTCTACACCCATCCTCTCGTGCCTGCAACCGGACCCGATTGCCGAGGCACGTGTTTCGCTATGACCAGCCCTTGAGAACCCATCGCCCGCGTGCGATGATGCCCGCGCGGCGAGGCCGCGGAGAAGATGATGGATCTGACTAAATCACCGTTTGAGCATGTGCGGCACGAGGCCGATTTCTGCGTGGTGGGCGGCGGGCTGGCGGGGCTGTGTGCGGCCTTGGCGGCGGCGAGGCGCGGGGCGAAGACCGTCCTCATGCACGACCGCCCCATGCTGGGCGGCAACAGTTCCAGCGAGATCGGCGTGCACGTGATCGGGGCCGACCGCGTGGGCGCGATCCCGCACGTCCGCGAAACCGGCATCCTGGAAGAGCTGCGACTGGAGAACCTCCGCCGCAACCCCCAGGCGACGCTATCGATGTGGGACATGGTCCTCTACGACGCCGCGCGCCGCCAGAAGAACCTCACGCTGCTGCTCAACTGCTCCTGCCTCGACGCCGCGATGGACGGCGACGCGATCATGTCGGCCACCGGGTGGCAGTCGAGCACACAGTCGTGGCACACCGTGACGGCGAAGATCTTCGCCGACTGCAGCGGCGACGCGATCCTGGCCCCGCTGTCGGGGGCCGCGTTCCGCATGGGCCGCGAAGGCCGCGACGAGTTCGGCGAGTCCATCGCCCCGCCCGTCGCCGACGAGCGGACCATGGGCCACAGCCACATCTACTACACCCGCCGCCAGGACAAGCCCATGCCGTTCGTGCCGTTCTCGTGGGCCCGCACGTTCGACTCGTGCAACGACCTGCCCTGGGGCGAGGGCAACCACAACTTCTGGCTGTACAGCCCCTGGTGGTGCGAGCTGGGCGGCGAAGGCCACACCATCCGCGACAGCGAAAAACTCCGCGATGACCTGCTGGCCCTGGTGATGGGCGTGTGGGACCACATCAAGAACCGCTGCGTGCACAGCCCCCGGGCCGCCGACTGGGCCCTGGACCGCGTGCAGTTCGTCCCCGGCCGCCGCGAGAGCCGCCGCTACGTCGGCGCCCACGTATTGACGCAGAACGATATCCTCGCCGAGGGCAAGTTCGACGACGCCGTCGCCTACGGCGGCTGGACGATGGATGACCACAACCCCGCGGGCTTCGAGGCCGCCTCGCGCGGCCTGCCCTGCACGATCCACCATCCGGCCCCCTGCCCGTACGGCATCAGCTACCGCTGCCTCTACTCGCGCAACGTGCGCAACCTCATGTTCGCCGGCCGCGTGGCCAGCTGCACGCACACGGCCATGAGCTCCACGCGGGTGATGGGCACGTGCGCGTCGATGGGCCAGGCGGTGGGCACGGCCGCGGCGATGGCGATCGCCCAGGGCCTGTTGCCGGCCCAGATGGGCGGGCAGATCCGCCCATTGCAGCAGGCGTTGCTGGACGACGACGCGTACATCCCGGGCGTGGTGCAGAAGATCCCGTCCCTGTCGCGGAGGGCGACGCTCCGCGCCGAAGCCGGCGATGCCGAACCACTGCGCGACGGCGTGAACCGCCAGGTCGGCGAGAACCCCCACTGCTGGACGGCCGCCCCGGGCCAGCACGCTGAATACATCTTCGACGGCGAGCAGGACGTGCGCGAGGTGTTTTGCGTGCTGGACAGCGGCATGGAACGATCGATCGTGCTTCGCGGGCCGGGCTGGCAGGAGCCGCTGCCAAAGGTGTGCATCCGCACGTTCCGCATCGAGACCCTTGGCGGCGCGACGTGGGAAACCGCCCTCCGCGTCGATGAGAATGTCCAGCGTCACCACGTGCTGCCGCTGGGCCGCCGCTGCAGCGGCGTCCGCCTGATCATCGAGCGCACCTGGGGCGCCCCCGCCTCGCGCGTCTACGCATTCCAGGTTCGATAGTTAACCCCCTCAGGCAGAGGCGTAGTCGTGGGCGCTCCTTTCTAAAGCCGGCCCACTGCGTGGGTCGGTCTTTCACACTGGCGATTGTTCCGGCGTCTCGGCATCGCCCCGTGCCATCGCTCGACCCAGCAACACCCGCCCATCCGGGTGCCATGCTTTTGGCCCCGAAGGGGCAAAAGCATGTTTAGCACACACCCGCCTAATTGATGTACCACTTCTCCAGCTTCAACACGCGGTCCTGCTCCAGGCCCAGCGACTGCAATGCACGCAGCGTCGCGTTGTAGAGCCCTTCGGCCCCGGGGTGGTCGTATTGAGTCAGCAACTTGCCCAGCGTCTCGGCTGCGTCCTTGCCGGCGACGGCGGGCAGTGCGGCAATGGCGGCCTTGGCAGCGTCGGGCGTTTTTTCCAGCTGCGCGCAGCGGGCGAGGGCGTCCTTCGCCTCGGCGTCCTTCAGTGCCGCCAGAAGCTTCACGACGTTGATGACGGCCCCCGGCTGCGCGGTCTCCGTCGCCCCTTGCGGCACGGCCGCCAGCAGCCACTTCCGGGCCGGGCCGGCCAAGGCGGGCGGGTAGGCCTCCATGCCCAGATCCTTCTCGACCCGCAAGGCCGCGTGAAGCACCGCGGCGACAGAATCGACATTCAGGCCCTTCTGCGCCCGCGCGATCGCCAGCTTCACCGCCGCCGCCAGCGGCGCTGTGTTGGGCTCGCCCGCGGCCGTCTTCGTCAATCGCGCGAGCAGTTCGTTCACGTGCTGCCCAGCCGCAGGCGAGAGGTCGGCCTCGGCCAGCTGCGCCTGACACAGCGCGGCCAGCCCGGCGGCCTCGGGCTTAGCGGCGATGAAGGCGGTGACGAGCTTCTCCAGCGACGCGTCGGTCGGGATGAAGCGATCGAGGTCGCCGTAGAGGTTCCCGCTGCCGAGATACATCCAGCCATCGGCCCGCTGCAGGGCCACCAGGTATCGCCGCGCGGTGTTGGCGTCGCGCTTGGCCAGCTTGGCCGGCAGGTCCTGGTGACACTGCAGGCTGAACGTCCCGCCGGGAGTCAGCTTGCCCTTGAGCACCTTCTCAACCGACACGATGAGCGAAACCGCGTTGGTGCCCGCGACTGGCTGGGCGGCCTTCTCGAAATCCTTGGGCAGCGTGATCACGACCACGTCCGGGAAGGCCTGCACGCGATCGATCAGCAGCGGCGTCGGATCGGGCGCCGCCTCCATCGCGATAGTCGCTGCTGCCGTCAGGGTCATCGTCAACACGAGAGCTACGCACATGCGGTTCATGGTTATCTCCAGAGTTGTGGCCGCATCGTACCCGCCCCGCCGCGGCACGACCATCGCCTTGTGGCGTCGACCATGAGTAAGTAACACAGCCGACCTTGTCCTGCCTTCGCACCCCCAAGCTTCGCCCTTCGGGCTCCGCTTGAGTGTGGCACCCGGATGCGTAGCGCCATCAACGTCCTCGCTGCCATTCTGCGGCAATCGTTCTCTTCGTGTGCAGAACCCTCGCCTGCGGCGAGGAACCTGCACACCCTACCGACACTCGGCATGCGAAGCTCAACCTGCCTGCCGGCAGGCAGGTCCGCAATCCGCAATAACTACGCCTGCCCGTCGCGCGGGCCGAGGTAATGCTGCTGGGCGTCGTCGTAGCGGAAGCGGGACAAGGCGATGGTGACGTCGCGGCGGGCGGGGCGGGCGGCGACCTGGGCGAGCGTTTCGTCCCAGCTTCGGATGCCGCTGACGGCGTCGTTGGCGGTCACGTTCTGGGCGCCCAGGGCGCATGCGTGACGCATGGCCGCCTCCAGCGGGCAGTCGCGGATCACGCTGGCCAGGAAGCCGGCGATGGCGCAGTCGCCCGCGCCGGTGGCGGCCAGGACCTTCTCCACGAAGTAGCTGGGCTCGAACAATTCGCGGTTGGCCCAGCCGGCCGACTCGGGCCTGGCGCGGCCCATCTGCTGCAGCCTGCCCGGCCCGGCCGTGCGGACATAGATGCCTTGGCGGCCGCACTTGATGAGGACGATGGCGGCACCCAGTTCGATGCACTTCTCGCCCAGTTCGCACAGCAGTTCGCCGTCGACCAGATCGATCAGTTCGCGCCCGGCGGCGCGGGCGACCAAGGCGTCGAACGTCTTGCGGCGGAGCATGAAAGTGAGCTCTTCGACGCTGGGGGTGAAGATGTCCACCAGCGGGAGCGTCTTCTGAAGGATCGCCGCCCAGTTGGCCTTGCCGGCGGGGCTGGCAGGGTCGGGGCAGGCGAGATCCAGGCTGGTGGTCGCACCGGCCTGCCGCACGGCCTGGAATATCTTGACCAGTTCAGCGCCTTCGACCATACCAGCGGCCCCCTCCAGCGGACCTTTGGCAAACGTTCGGGCCATCAGTGGCGGGTAGCCGAAGTGGAACAGCCTCGCCTGCGAGACGATGTTCAGATCGATGTCGGCCGCCACGAAGGTGTCGTTGGCGCCGGGGCAGTGCAGGAACATGCGGTCCAGGCCCGGGGGGCTGATGACGACGGAGTAGCTGCTCTGCTCGCCGGCGACGACGCGCATGCCGCTCTCGGCGCCGGGGGCCTCGGTGCGGATGGCCTCCAGGATGGCCTGGCCGAGGACGTCGCGGCCGCACTTGCCCATCAGCTGCACCCGCAGCCCCAGCCGCCGCAGCGGGAAGCCTGTGTTGGATACCGTGCCGCCGGTGAAGACGGTGGCGGGCCCGACCTTGATCAGGCTGCCGGGGCGGAAGAATTCCGCCGCGGTGCGGCCGGCGGAGAGAAACTCCGGCGTGATGTCCAGGCAGATATGTCCTGCGACAACGGCGTCGATTCGCGTCATGGATCGCTCCTTGCGACGGAGAAGATAGCAGGACGCGCGACGGTTGTCGATTGCGTGACGGCCGTCATGCCGATTCGAGATTCCGGCCGCCCCGCGCGGTATGATCTGGCCATGACACCGATCTCGCGACAACCGGAACCGGAGTTGATGGATGATCCCGCCGAGGCGAAGGCGTACGCGGCGGCGGACTTCACGGCCGTGAACGAGGCGTTCGTGGCGCGGCTGCTCGAACTGGCGCCGATGGATGCCGCCCGCGCGGCCGACCTGGGCACGGGCCCGGCCGACATCCCGATCCGCCTGGCGGGGCGGCGGCCCGGTTGGCGTGTCGCGGCGGTTGACGCATCGGCGGCGATGATCGACTTGGCCCGCGATGCGATCACCGCCGCGGGCCTTCATGCCGCCATCACGCCCGTGCTGGCCGATGCGACGCGGACGCCCCTGGCGAGCGGGGAATTCGACGTGATCTTCTCCAACAGCATCCTGCACCACCTCCGCGACACGGGCGGTTTCTGGGCCGAGGTGAAGCGCCTGGCCCACCGGGGCAGTGTGGTGTTCCTGCGCGACCTGGCTCGGCCCGTATCGGCCGAAGCGGCGCGGGCCATCGTCACCCGCTACGCAGGCACGGAGTCCGCCCTGCTGCAGGAGGAGTACTACCGTTCGCTCCTCGCAGCCTACACCGTGGACGAGGTTCTCGCGCAGCTCTCGGCCGAGGGCCTGCCCGAGCTGAACGCGCACATGGTCACCGACAGGCACCTGGACGTGTGGGGCGAGGTGAAGTAGAAGACGTTCGAGGGGGATTCGCTGCTAGTGCTGGCCGACAGCCTTCGCAATGGCCGGGCCACCGCTGTTTCCTCAGCCCAACGGGCTGGCATTCTATAGCCCAGGGCAAGCGAAGCGACGCCCTGGGCTACAGAATTCCAGCCTTTCAGGCTGGAGAAGGCCCCTCGTCCTACAACACCCGCAGGTGGTAGCCGCCGTCGACGTTGATGACTTCGCCGGTGGAGAAGGCGAGGTGCCCGCGGGCGCAGGCGGCGACGGCGGCGGCGATGTCGGCCGGGTGGCCCCAGCGTTTGATGGGCGTCAGGCCTTCGCCGATCAGCTTGTCGTACTTGTCCTTCACCGTTGAGGTCATGTCGGTGGCGATGATGCCCGGGCGGATCTCGTAGACGTTGATGCCGAACTCGGCCAGGCGGGCCGCCCACAGCTTGGTCGCCATCGAGACCCCCGCCTTGGACAGGCAGTATTCGCCGCGGCCGACGCTGGCGGTGTAGGCGCTCATCGAAGAGATGTTCACGATGCTCATGAACGTGTCCGGGCGGCTGGTGCGCTGGCGGACCATCCAGTTGGCCACGGCCTGCGTGAGGAAGTACGGGCCCTTGAGATTGATCGTCATGACGCGGTCGTAGGATTCCTCGGTGGCCTCCAGGATGTCCGCCCGCACCTTCGGCGCGACGCCCGCGTTATTCACCAGCATGTCCAGGCGCCCGAAAACAGCCTCGATCTTCTTCAGGGCCGCCTCCCGGTCGGCGGCGCTGGTCACGTCGCCCAGGACCGACAGGCCCTTGCGGCCGGCGGCTTCGATCGCTGCCACGGTCGCGGCCGAGTCGATCATGTCAAAGACCGCGACGTCGTAGCCCGACTTGGCCAGTTCGATCGCAATCCCCGCCCCGATCCCCCTGGCCGCTCCGGTCACCAACGCTACAGGTGCAGTGTTCATCGTGTTACTCCAAAATGTAAAACGGGATTATGAAGAAGGCCCCCGGCAGTTGGCAAGGGGCAACAACCCGAACTTGGCAAGGCGTTGCCATCGTATAACGGGTATAAAGGAATGTAAGGAGAAACAATGACCGCATTGTGGAACACGACCAAGACGGCGATTCTCATGGGCGGCTTGATGGGTCTGGCACTGGGCATCGGCTACCTCATCGGCGGGCACGGGGCGATGCTTACGGCTTTGATCATCGGCGGGGCGATGAACCTGGTGGCCTTCTTCTTCAGCGACAAGATCGCCCTTGCGACGATGCACGCGAAGGAAGTCACCGAGCAGGACGACCCCCTCCTGTGGCGGACGGTGGCGTCGCTGTCCCAGCGGGCGAACCTGCCCATGCCCCGGGTCTATGTTTCCCCCCAGCCCGCGCCCAACGCCTTCGCCACCGGACGCGGCCCCAGGCACGCGGCCGTGTGCGTCACCAGCGGCCTGCGGCAGCTGCTCAACGAGCACGAGCTGGCCGGCGTGATCGCGCACGAGCTGGCCCACGTGAAGCATCGCGACATCCTGATCAGCACGATTGCGGCCATCATCGCCGGGGCAATCAGCTATCTGGCGTACATGGCGATGTGGTTCGGCCACAGCCGGGACGATGAGGAAGGCGGCCACCCGATCGTGGCGCTGGTGTTGATGATTTTCGCGCCGATCGCGGCGGGACTGATCCAGATGGCGATCAGCCGCTCTCGCGAATACGAGGCCGACCGCCTCGGGGCGGAGCTGGCCGGCAGCCCCCGCGGCCTGGCGCGGGCGCTGGAGAAGCTCGAATTCGGCGCCAGCCAGATCCCCCTGCCCGTGATGGACGCGCAGCGGAACATGTTCATCGTCGAGCCCCTCACCGGCAAGAAGGTGGCGTCGCTGTTCATGACGCACCCGGCGACGGAGGAACGCGTCCGCCGGCTGATGCGGATGGAAGCCCGCTTCGGGGAATGAGGCCCGCCTGCGGCGGGAATGACCAAGGACCAATGACAGAACCCTGACGAATATGACAAACCGGTGCCACCCCCAAACTCGTTTGGGGGTGCGAACGCGGCACCGAGGTCGTTCGCGCCTCTGCAAATCGGTTCCGGCGTCGATCTGCAACTATCAGCCTGATAGGCCTGAAAGGCTGGAAGCGGTTCGCGGGTTGCAGCGCGGGCATTCCCGCCGCAGGCGGGTCTTTGATGCACCAGGATCGGTGGCTGTTATCACCCCCAAACAAGTTTGGGGGTGGCACCGATTTGTCTGATTTCAGGCCTTTTTATTGGGCCGCGAGTGCTTGTCAGCCTCCGGTAGATTGAGTCCTCTCTTTCGCCTATTGCCAATTGCCTGTTGCCAATTGCTTCCTAGCCCCAATTGCCTATTGCCAAATGCCTCCCTAACCCTATGCTCATGATCCCAAGGAGTCAGACAATGGCCAAGAAGCAGATCGCGGACAAGGGCGCGCCGTTGCCGGCGGTGCTGGCGGCGGGCAAGAACAAGTCGTTCCTCGAAACCCCCGGCCACGCGCAGGGCGTGCGGGCGGTGCTGCCGGTGCTGACCATCCGCGGCGGGCGGCCCGGGCCGCTGGCGGTGATCACGGCCGCCATTCACGGCCGCGAGATCAACGCGATCGCCGCCATCGAGCGCGCCTTTACCGCGATCGACCCCGCCGACGTGACGGGCACGGTCGTCTTCCTGCCGGTGCAGAACCCCATTGGCGTCCGCGCCCGCATGCAGGACTACCCCGTCGAGGAAGGCCGCTACCGCACGCTGCTGGGCCAGGGCCACGACGCCGTCCGCGCCTGGCAGGGTCCGCGTCAGGACACCTACCTGCGGCAGATCCTCAGCACGGTCTGGGACACGTACGTCCGCCACGCCGATGTCTCGCTGGACCTGCACGCCTGGAGCGGCGTCAGCCTGTGCCTGGCCTGGGGCCACAAGGACTACCGCACGCTGGTGCGCGGGTTTGGCCTGCCCCAGCACCAGATCGCGCTGGACTTCAAGGGCGGCGAGAGCAACCAGGCCCAGGCCCACGCGCACGGCATTCCGCTGATCATCGCCGAGCTGGTGCCGCAGAACACGATCTGCCGCGAGTCGGTGCTGTACGGCGAGCGGGGCATCCTGAACACGCTGAAGATTGCGGGCCTTCTCAAGGGAAAGCCCGTGCTGCCGCCCGTGCAGTGCGAGTTCGACAGCAACCACATGGAGACCGTGATCCGCACGCCGGTAGAGGGCCTGTGCGTGAGCGATTTCCAGAAGGGCGACATGGTCAAGAAGGGCCAGACCGTCTGCCGCGTGATCTCGCTGGAGACGCTGGACACGATCTGGAGTTTCACCGCTCCGCACGACGGCCTGCTCTTCTACGTCGGCGCCGCCCAATGGGGCGAGGACCACACCGAGCACTCCATCCTCTTCCCCGGCCAGCTCGCCGGCCTGCTGAAGAAGGTCGACCGGTTCGTCAGAAACAGGTGAATCGGTGAATCAGTGAATCGGAGCTCAACTAACCTCTGTTTCACCGATCCGCCGTCTTCTTCTTCGCGATGGCCTTGGACGCGGCCGTGCCGACGGTGAAGAGCAGGACCAGGAACGTGATCACGCAGGCGGCCTTCCAGGCGAACAGCCACCAGGGGTCCCACCAGTTTTCCGTGTGCATCTCGACGAGGTCCGAGCCGCCGAAGGCCAGGAACGTCACTGCCGCGATGATCTTGCCGCTGCGAAAGGCCGGCCGGCGGAGCGTGACCAGAAAGACCATCCCGATGCAGAACCACAGGCACGCCTCAACGCCGTTGAGGTACGATTCGTAGTGCTGTAGAAACGCATCAAACATGAATCACCCGCCGTGGATGCCGATCGCCAAGCGACGCAGGGGAGATTATCGCGCGCACCGGCCGACATGCATAGCCTCCGCCTTCAACTGGCTCGCGCTTCAAGCGGCAGGCGCTTCGCAGGCCGAAGGGCGCATTCCGCGCCGCGGCCCCCCTACAATTGTCGCAAGTGGAAATTCCCCTCGGGTTGATCTTGCGTTATCGGCCAAGGTGGGTTAGGTTAGCTGCCCTTTGACCCCGGGTAGTAAAGCCTCTAATAAAGTGGAGAATACGAATGGCTGAATATAAGGACCTTGATCGCAAGGTCATCAAGCTCGGCAAGCAGATCGTCAAGATGTGCACCGAGGGCGGCAGCGGGCATCCTTCCAGCAGCCTGGCCATCATTCAGATGGTGACGGCGATGATGTACCGCGTGATGAAATACGATCCCAAGAACCCGTGGAACCCCTCCTCCGACCGCCTCGTGCTGTCCGAAGGCCACGCCGTGCCGGCAGTCTACGCGGCCTACTGCGATCTCGGCGGCGTGGTCGGGACCCCCGAGCAGCCTTCGGAACTGCGTTTCGAAGACGCCATGACGCTGCGGGCGGCCGACAGCGTCCTCGACGGGCATCCCAATCCCGCCATCGGCTTCCCGTTCTTTGACTCGGCCACCGGCTCCCTGGGCCAGGGCCTCTCGGCCGCCGCCGGCCTGGCGCTGGCCGCCCGCCTCGACCGCCTGGACAAGAAGATCTACTGCATCATCGGCGACGGCGAGAGCCGCGAAGGCCAGGTCTGGGAAGCGCTCGACTTCATCATCGACCACAAGCTGACGGCCGTGCGCACGGTGTTCAACTGCAACAAGCTCGGCCAGAGCGATTACGTTTCGAAGCAGCAGTCGCCGGAAGTGCTGGCGGCCAAGCTGACCGCGTACGGCTACGACGTCAAGACGATCGACGGCCACAACTGGGACCAGGTGTTCGCGGCCTTCACGGCGCCGGCGGGCGAGAAGCCCATCGCCATCGTGGCCAACACCATCAAGGGCTGGGGCGTGGCCGAGCTGGAGAAGCCGACCTCGCACGGCAAGCCGCTGGAGCCCGCCCAGATCGAGCAGGCCCTGAAGGATCTCGACGCCAAGGCCGAGCAGCTGGGCCTGGCCGGCGTGCCTGACAGCGATGCAGCCAAGATCTCCGTGCCGCAGTCGAACACCGCCGCCACCTTTGGCGGGGTGGTCACCGCGGGCTCGTTCGCCAAGGCGATGGAGGCGGCCGGACAGACGGCGGCCCTGGAGAAGAAGAAGCTCTCCACCCGCCGGGCGTACGGCATCGCCCTGCAGGCCCTGGGCGCCGACGACCGCGTGGTGGCCCTGGACGGCGACGTCAAGAACTCCACCTTCGCCGACTACTTCTACAAGAAGTATCCGCAGCGGTTCTTCGAGGCCCGCATCGCCGAGCAGAACATGGTCACCGCGGCCGTGGGCTTGGCCGCCGGCGGCAAGATCCCCTTCACCTCGACGTTCGCCAAGTTCTTCTCGCGTGCGTATGACCAGGTCGAGATGGCCGTCATCACCAACGCGAACATCAAGATGTGCGGCTCGCACGCGGGCGTTTCGCTGGCGGCCGACGGCCCCAGCCAGATGGGCCTGGTGGACCTGGCCTTCTTCCGCTCGCTGGCGCACTCGAAGCGCGTGGACGGGCAGCCCAGCTGCCGCGTGATGCTGCCCTCGGACGCGGTGTCGGCCTTCAAGCTCACCGAGCTGATGGGCCAGATCGACGGCATGTGCTACATGCGGACGCACCGTCCTGACGTGCCGTTCATCTACGACGAAAACGAGAAGTTCACCGTCGGCGGGTTCAAGCACCTCATCGACGGCGAGGACGTGCTGATCGTGGCCAGCGGCTACATGGTGCACGTGGCCAAGCAGGCCGTGAAGCTGCTGGAAGAGAAGGCGGGCCTGTCGGCCAGCCTGATCGACGCGTACTCCATGCCGCTGAACACCGACGAGATCCTCCAGATCGGCGACGATTGCGAAGGCCGCATCCTGGTGATCGAGGACAACTACATCGGCGGCATCGCCGATGAACTGACCGCGGCCGCCGGCAAGAGCGACTACGGCGTGTTCATCCAGTCGATGGTGGTCAACAGCGTTCCCAAGAGCGCCAAGACGCCCGAGGAAATCCTCCAGATGGTGCACCTCACCCCCGAGGACATCGTCGACACCTGCCAGAAGATGTTCGATCAGACATGATCTGACCGAACTCACGAGTTCATCCAGCGGCGGCTCCTCACGAGCCGCCGCTTTCTTTTGGCCCCGACAGATGACAAATGACGAAGGACGGCTGAATGACCAAAGAATGCAATGACCAAACCCGGACTGTCGGTGCTTCGTCATTCGTCATTCGTCATTCCGCGCAGCGGCGTTATAATCCCCCCATGCGTCCAGCACTCATAATCGCCCTGCTCGTTCCCATGGCCCTGACCGGCTGCGGCGGGCCGCAGGTCAGCCCCGAGGCGATGCAGCTGCTTCAAACGGGCCAGGACGATTACCGCGGCGGCAACAACACCGCGGCGGTCGAACACCTCTCGGCCTTCCTGGACCAGAACCCCCGCTCGAGCGTCTCGGATCTGGCGTTCTATTACCGGGGGCGGGCGAAGTTCCGCGCCAGCGACCTCGCCGGGGCCCGCGCCGATCTCAGCCAGGCCGCCATCATGACGCGGGACAAGGGCCTGCGGGCTAGCGCCTCGATCCTCCTGGGCGACATCGCCCTGCGACACAATGACCTCGTCGCGGCCGAGAAGATGTACCGCCAGGCCGCCGAGAATGTCGACGGCCCTCGCCCGCCGCTGGACTACGCCCTGCTGCAACTGGGGTGCGTCCTGCAGCGACAAGGCCAATGGAAGCAGGCAGACGCCGAGTTCGACCGCGTGATCTTCCTCTTCGATGGGCAGGAGGCCGCCCGCCTGGCCGGCCAGCGAGTGCGGGCCACGGCCTGGACGATCTACGTAGCCGCACAGACGGACAAGCCCGCGGCCGAGAGGCTGGCGGCGTCGCTGGCGGCCCTGAAGCTGCCCGCGGCGGTGCGAACGACGAAGAAGGACCGCCGGCTGCTGTTCACCGTCGAGGTGGGCCGCTACAACACCTACGAGGAAGCCCTGGGCGCCCTGCCGAGCGCGCAGGCGCAAGAGCCCGCCGCCGCCATCATCGAAACCCGCTGATTCGACGCCGGCGACAAGGCCGACATCTCCCGGCGTCCACCTCATTTTCCCCCTCACGCGCGTCACATCTTCCCCAGACGGCACAGGCGATCGCCCACCGCGAAACCATTGCGAAAATAAGCTCACCCGTGCTTCAACCCGCCCCCCCATTGGTCGATAGAATCCTTGGAGGTAGTAACCGTATGTCTGGCTTTGGCCGCTCCAATGATCGAGTCAACCGCTATCGCTGCGGCATCGCCGCGTACCTCGATGGGCAGTTCGAAGACGCGATCCAGTTCCTCACCCCCCTGGCCGGCGAGGCGGACCCGATGACGCGCACCGCGAGGCGGTACGTCGCCCTGGCCCACCGCCACCTCGGCATGGCCGCGCTGAACACCGGCGACTTTTCGGCCGCCGAGAGTCATCTCCGCTCGGCCATCCGGCACGACGGCCCCAAGGGCGAGCTCAGCCGCCACCTGGCCGCCCTGTACGCCAAGACCGGTCGCTACGGCTATTGCGCCCGGGAGATGGAACGCGCGGCCGAGGCGGACGGCTCTGCCGCGGCCACGTGGCGCCAGTTGGCCCAGGCCCAGTGGCGTGCCGGACATCGGACCCAGGCCTATATGACGCTGGCGACGGCGACGCGGAACCTGGGCCCCCTGCCCGATTTTGACATGCAGCTGGGCCTGTTCTATGCCGCCGAGGACCGCTTCGCCGACGCCCACACCTGTTTCGCCCGCGCCGCCGAGACCGACAGCGCCAACCCGCAGGCCCACTACCTGCTGGGGCTGGCCGCCGCCCAGCAGGGCGACGTGGGCGCCGCCGTCAAGTCGCTCCAGCGGGCCGTGGAGCTGCGCCCCGGCGATCTGCTGACGGCGTATCAACTGGCGATGGCCGCCCGCGCGGCCCGCGCCGCCGGCATCGAGACCATCGTCCGCGTCAGCGACCTTTCCGCCCCCACCACCGGTTCGCAGGTGAGGCAGCTGGCGAACTACATCACGGCCGAGCCTGAATTCATCGAGGCCGTCCTGACGCCCAAGGGCGGCAAGGATGACCCGCAACTGCTCGAACTGCTCCTGGGCGTGGTGAGGCTGGCCCTGGAAGAGCACCCGCGATACGCCGACCTGCACTACCACGCGGCCGAGCTGTGCTCGCGCCTGGGCCGCATCGACGAGGCCGTCACGCACGCGCAGGCGGCCGTGGCGGTGAACCCGCACTTCGCCCGGGCCATGGTGCTGCTGGGCAAGCTGTACGCCCAGACGCAGCAGGGCGCGCAGGCGGTGGAGTGCCTCCGCTCGGCCATCGCCGATGGGGCCGACTACCCCGACGTGCACTGCCTGGCGGGCGAACTGCTGATCCACAGCGACGCCCACGACGAGGCGAAACACCATCTCGCGCGGGCCCTGCAGTTGAAGTCGAACTATCCGCGGGCGGCCGAGGCGATGAAGAAGCTCGCGGCGTAATCCGCGGCGTTGGCCGCCGTCGAAGGCCGCCACGAATGACGCAAGGCAGCAAGACGGCGGCCTGCGAAGGCCGTCACCCGCATGACCGGCATCAGGCGATTGATCAAGAGGCGATAGGCAATACCGTATGAGCCATATATTGGAAATGTTGGGGCGCGGGCTGCAGAACGAACTGGGCGATCTTCTCGACCGGTACTTCTGGGCTCCGCAGGCCCGCTCGATTCCGCAGCTGGAGCAATGCTGCCGGCAGCACAGCGACCGCGCGGACCTTCGCTTCCAGCTGGGGCTGGCCCACCTGCGCGGGGCCAACCCGCAGGAGGCGGCCGAGCACCTGCGCGTCGCCTGCCGCATCAAGCCCGACGACATCGCCGCACGCCTCGCGCTGGCCTGCGCCCTGGACGACCTGGGCGAGCGGGCCAAGGCCCTGGACTGCCTCCAGCTGGCCAATGAGGTCAAACCCGGCGAGGCGCCGATCCTGTTCGCCATCGCGTTCTGCCTCGAGCGGCTGCAAAAGCCCCAGCAGGCGCAGGAGTACTACCACGACGCGATCCGGGTTGACCCCGGCTTCCTGTCCGCCCGCGAGCGGCTGGCGGCGGTGGCCATTCTCCGCGGCGAGCGAGAAGAGGCCATCGAGCAATACCAGGCAATCCGCCAGCTGTGCCCCGACAAGAGCTGGGTCCGCACGGCCCTGGCGCACCTGTATTTCCAGGCCGGGCAGTACTCGCAGGCGATCGAGGAATTCGAATCCGCCATCGCCATGGAGCCCGAGAACTGGTCGCTGGTGGATGACGAGGTCGAGGCGCTGGCCGCCGACGGGCAGGTGCGCGAGGCCATCGAACGCCTGCACAAGCTCGTCGAACAGCAAGGCCCCTTCGCCGACCTGCACGTTCGCCTGGGCGACCTGTACGCGCAGATCGGCGACGACAAGGCCGCGATGAAACACTACGCCGAAGCCCTGGAACTGCAGCCCGACTACCTCGAGGCCACCGTGAAGGTCGGCACGCACCACCTGGTGTTCGGCCGCTGGGAACAGGCCGCCGAGACGTTCCACCAGGCGTCGGAACTTAACGATTCGCTGCTGCTCAACTACGTGGGGCTGGGCGTGGCGCAGGCGGCCGCCGGCGAACGCCAGCTGGCCATCAACAGCTTTGAACTGGCCGCCGCCATCGAGCCCAACAGCACGCTGCTGCTGGCCGAGATGGCGCGCCTGCAGCTCAAGGCCGCCGCGGCCGAGGACATGGCCCAGAGCTTCAACATGGAGCCCGCCGCCGCCCACAACGACGTCGAACTCGACAACGACGACCTCTTCCGCAAGCAGCTGCAGCGCCATGCCGAACAGGTCGTCCTGCACCCCAACCACGCCGACCTGCGCTACCGCTACGGCGTGCTGCTGCGGTCGGAAGGCCGGTGCGGCGAGGCGATGGAGCAATTCCTCCAGGCCGTCGCCATCAACCCCTGCTACGTGCAGGCCCTGGTGAAACTGGGCGTGACGCAGCAGGAGCTCGGCCAGGTCGACGCCGCCATCGAGACCTTCAAGCGGGTGCTGGACATTAAGCCGCAGTTCGTGGACGTGCACTACCGCCTGGGCCTGCTCTACACCGACAAGCGCGAACTGGACACGGCGGTCCACCACATGGAAGCCGCCGCCACCGGCTCGCCCGCGAACGATCACATCCGCGCCGGCCTGGCCCTGTCGCTGCAGAACATGGGGCTTCAGGACCGCTCCGCCGCCACCTGGCGCAGCCTCTGGCGCATCCACCACGCCAAGAGCGGCAAGACCTGACACGACCGGCGCCCTGCTTCCGGGTGCCATGCTTTCTTCCGGGTGCCATGCTTTTAGGCCCGAAGGGCCAAAAGCATGTTTACATCCCGCAGTGCCTGCCGGAGACAGTAAGGCCGCCGCCCCTCAACTACGCTGTAGACTCACGATCATCGCGTCAGGGCAGATTCGAGAAGCTCTCGATCAGGATGCCGCCCTCGTCGGCGGAGACGCTTCCGATGGAGGGGCTGATGAACTTCTCGAGCGTCTGCAGCGAGGGCATGAAGTCAGGCGTCATCTCCAAGCCCTGCCGCGAGAACTCCCCAGCGAAGATCGTCGAGCCCAGCAGCAGCCAGTGATACGTCTCGCGGATGATCTGCGGGCCGTCCACGAAGGTCATGATGCTTGAAGTGGCCCCGACCTTCGGCCGCACCTGGGCGTACGCCGGCGACTTGGCCAGCCCCTTCTGCGTGCTGGTGAACACCGACTGCAGCACCTGCGGGAACGGCGCGATGTACAGCCGGCCCTTGTGCACGGTCCACGCCGGGGCCAGCGGCACGTGGCGGCCGAACGAGATGTACTGCACGTTGGCGTCGGCGCAGCGGGTGCCGCGGATCACGTACGGCGAGTTCACCTCCAGCTTCGTCTGCAGGTTCAGCTGCATCGTCGACAGGGTCGCCTTCATCGCGGCCTCATCCTTCACCGGGACGCTCAGCACCGTGCCCGTATAGAAACCACCCTGGCTGATCGCGCTGGACAGCACCCAGGACGACCCCAGATTCCCCAGCACATCCTTCTCCAGCGAGACGCCCAGCATCTTGTCCACCTCGGCCAGGCCCTTGTCCAGGTCGGCCTGACCGCGCTTGTCCAGCGCCGCAACGATCCGCTTCACTTCGCCCAGGATAGCCTTGGCATCGAGGCTCACAGCGGCGCAGAACAGGGCGTCGGAAGGCACCTCGGCGAGGTCCTGATCCTTCAGCGGGGCGCCCGCCAGCAGCATCAGCACGCCCTGGTGCGGCGCGGGGGTGGCCAGGCGCAGGCGGTTCTGCAGCCCGCTGCCGACGACGTTGCAGCAGCCGGCGATGCTCCGGATTTTCCCCACGCCCAAGGCGGTGATCATCTCGCGGAGGTTGGGATCGCGGGGGTTGGTGATGCTCGCGTTCACCAACGGCTCGACCCGCTGGAGGATGCCCTGCACGTCGGCGTACACCACCATCTGCGGGTTCTCGCCAACCACGGGCTTCAGGGCCTCGGCGAAGGCCTTGTCAGCGGCGAGGCTCTTGTCGGCCGCCGGCGCGATCACTTGGGCGAGCACGTCGTCGCCCACAGTCACGAACAGCACATTGCCCACGTATCCAAGGGCCAGGCTTGCCCCGGGCAGCGCCAGCTTCTTGCAGGAGATGCCGCCGACGTTGGCGTCTTCCAGCGGCATGCCGTTCTTGCCCAGCAGGGCCTGCAGGTCCTGATCGAAAGCCTTGCGGTCCTCGCCCAGGTCGATCAATACCGCCCCGTGCACTTCGGGCATGCCCCCGTCCATTTTGAATTCCGTCACGGTCACGGCGATCGGGTGCTTCACTGCCGTCATGCCCATCCGCCAGCCGCGCTCGAACAGATCGGCATCGTCGTCGCCGCGAACCTCCTTGGCGGCCATGTCGTGAACGACGCCAAGGATCTTCTGTGCCGCCGGGTCCGCCAGCAGCTTCGCGATGGCGGTCTCATTCCAGGCCTTGTTGGTCCCCGCCCAGCCAAGATAGATCAGGGGGCTTGCGGGCAGGCGGTCGGCCAGCGGCGCCGGCGAGGCCGCAACGGCAGCCGAAGCGAACGTAAGGATCAGGATCGATGCGAGGAACGCGCGAGGTTTCGAGGCCATGAGTACTCTCCTTGAAATGTCTACGATTCGTCCACCCACCGCCCGACAGCCCCGGGCGACCGCGTCAGTGTGCGCCAAAGCCACGCGGTTATCAACCCTGTTGTCGCTTCGCCGCGCCTCGTTGGGCGTTGGTGTGTGACATTCTTTTCCGGCGGGATGTAAGGCAAGGATGGCCATCTTCTTGCATCGTTCAGAAAGTAGAAAGTAGAGAGTAGACCGCGGGAAAAGCCAAGGCAACGGCTTTGACCAGGGCCGTTGCTTTGGCGTCAGCCGCGTTTCTCCTTTCTACTCACTACTTTCTCCCGCTCTGTGAGCGACGTTGGTCGCTCACGGGCGTTGCGGAGGGCTTAATAATGTTTGACACTTTCCCCATCCATCCTTACACTGCCCAATCCGTTTTTGACCCTCGGGCGGAACCGCGGGACAGGGACGGAAAAGGCACCGCAGTCGCTCTCATTCCGCCGCATCCCGGCTGGCTGAAGCGCAACAATACCGCGGGAGAGATCTACAACCCACTGTTACGGAGAGTTTCGATGGCCAAGAGCAAAGCGAAGTACGTGTACTTCTTCGGCCCCGGCAAAGCCGAGGGCATGGTCGTAGCCAAGACGGAAAAAGAGCGAAAGCAGATCCTGGGCGGCAAGGGCTCGGGCCTGGCCGACATGTGCCTGGCCGGCCTGCCGGTGCCCCCGGGCTTCACCATCACCTGCGGCGCCTGCGCCGAATACTACGAGCAGGGCAAGAAGTGGCCCAAGGGCCTGGCCGAAGAGGTCGAGGCCAACATCGTCAAGCTCGAGAAGAGCCTGGGCAAGACGTTCGGCCACGGCAGCAACCCCCTGCTGGTCTCGGTCCGCTCCGGTGCGGCCGTCTCCATGCCCGGCATGATGGACACCGTGCTGAACCTGGGCCTCAACGACGTGACGCTCGCCAGCCTGATCGCCCTGACCGGCAACGAGCGTTTCGCCTATGACGCCTACCGCCGCTTCATGCAGATGTTCGGCGACGTGGTGCTGGGCATCCCGCACCACGACTTCGAGCACGCCCTGCAGAGCGTCAAGGACGCCCGCGGCGTCAAGCTCGACACCGACCTCGACATCGCCGGCCTCAAGGCCGTCGTCGAGGAATACAAGAAGGCCTACGAGCGCGCCGGCAAGCAGTTCCCGCAGGACGCCCGCCAGCAGCTCCGCGACGCGGTCAACGCCGTGTTCGCCTCGTGGAACAACCCCCGCGCCAACAAGTATCGCCAGCTGAACGACATCCGCGGCCTGCTGGGCACGGGCGTCAACGTCCAGGCGATGGTGTTCGGCAACATGGGTGACGACAGCGGCACCGGCGTCGCCTTCACCCGCGACCCCTCGACCGGCGAGAACAAGTTCTACGGCGAGTACCTCATGAATGCCCAGGGCGAAGACGTCGTCGCCGGCATCCGCACCCCGCAGCCCATCGCGACGCTCGCCCAGGTCGACCCGGCCGCCTACAAGCAGCTGGTCGAGATCCGCGACCGCCTCGAGAAGCACTACTGCGACATGCAGGACATCGAGTTCACCATCGAGAAGGGCAAGCTGTACATGCTGCAGACCCGCAGCGGCAAGCGGACCATTTTCGCCGCCGTCCGGGCCGCCGTCGAGATGGTCGAGAGCAAGCTGATCACCAAGGAAACGGCCGTCAATCGCGTGTCGGCCGCCCAGCTGGCCCAGCTGTTCGCCCCGGTGCTCGACCGCAAGGAAGAGGCCGCCGCCGAGAAGTCCGGCCGCGTGATGGCCAAGAGCCTGCCCGCCAGCCCCGGCGGCGCGTGCGGCCAGGTCGTCTTCCACGCTGACCAGGCCGAGGCCTGGGCCAAGGAAGGCAAGAAGGTCATCCTCGTCCGCGTCGAGACCAGCCCCGAAGACGTGGGCGGCATGGCCGTGGCGCAGGCGGTTCTGACGGCCCGCGGCGGCATGACCAGCCACGCCGCCGTCGTCGCCCGCGGCATGGGCACGCCCTGCGTTGCCGGCGCCGGCGACCTCAAGATCGACTACAACGCCAAGACGCTCAAGAGCGGCGACATCACCGTTCGCGAAGGCGAATACATCAGCCTCTCGGGCTTCAGCGGCACGGTCTACCAGGGCCAGATCAAGGTCCAGCCCTCGGAGATCATCCAGGTTCAGGACGGCGTGCTGAACGCCGACGAGAGCCTGCTGTTCCAGCAGTACAACAAGCTGATGAAGTGGACCGACGCGTTCCGCACCATGGGCGTGCGGACCAACGCCGACGTCCCCCGCGACGCCGTCCGCGCCGTCAAGATGGGCGCCGAAGGCATCGGCCTGTGCCGCACCGAGCACATGTTCTTCGAAGGCGACCGCATCGTCTCCTTCCGCCGCTTCATCCTGGTGGCCGAAGAGGTCAAGCGCCTCCGCGAAGACCTGGCCCTGGCCGGCGACAACGAGGCCAAGATCACCCAGATCCAGCAGAAGCTCTCGGGCCCCGAGGCCCAGTACAAGCAGGCCCTGGCCGAACTGCTGCCCCTGCAGCGAGGCGATTTCGAAGGCCTCTTCCGGGCCATGGGCTCCATGCCGGTGACGGTCCGCCTGCTGGATCCGCCGCTGCATGAGTTCCTCCCGCAGGAAGACGCCAACCAGCGCGAGATGGCCCAGACGATGGGCATCGACGTGCAGGTCATCAAGAACATGGTGCACAGCCTGCACGAGTTCAACCCCATGCTGGGCCTCCGCGGCTGCCGCCTGGGCATCCTGTACCCCGAGCTGACGGCCATGCAGGTCCGTGCGGTCATCGAGGCCGGCCTGAACGTCTCGGCCGAAGGCATCAAGCCCCACCCCGAGATCATGATCCCGCTGGTGGGCGCGGTCAAGGAACTGCAGCTGCAGCGTGACCTGGCCGAGAAGGTGATCCAGGAAGTCACGTTCGAGAAGGGCCTCAAGAAGCTGCCCTTCCCGGTGAAGATCGG
>CAZTVF010000020.1:0-56054 GCA_964616985.1 uncultured Planctomycetaceae bacterium | reverse complement strand
GCCGTACAGCCGCACCGCCAGCACCGGCTCTATGTGCAGCCAGACCGCCGGCACGAGCAGCCAGGAAAGCGCCGGCCCGAACCACCCGTTGACGGCGAGGTCGAAATGCCCCGCCGCGTAATGCCGCGCGATCTGGATGTAGGCGATTGCATCGGGATTGATGCGGTCCCGCGTGGCGAAGGCGACGAACACCGCCGCCGGCACGTACGCCAGCAGGGCCAGGCCGTGCCACGCAGCCAGCCGCCAGGGGCGCGTCATCGCCGCCCCTCGCGTATCTTGGCGGGATCGA
Source organism: uncultured Planctomycetaceae bacterium (assembly GCA_964616985.1). GTDB lineage: Bacteria > Planctomycetota > Phycisphaerae > SM23-33 > SM23-33 > CAZTVF01. Next base: position 55,765 of record CAZTVF010000020.1, on the reverse strand, counting down.
AGCGATAGACATTCACCTTGCCGCTCTTGCCGCCGTCGTACTCGCCGATGCGGGTGAACAGGCCCGGCACGCCCGCGAACATCTGCTCGAGGTACGGCCCCAGCGGCGGGTTGTCGAAGACCGTCACGATCGTCGGCCCCAGCGGGGCCACGCGCAGCGGCAGGTCCGTCGCCACCCCGCGCTCGTCGCGCCAGATCTCCGCCTGGCCAAGGAAGGTCCAGTCGTTCCAGAACGAGAAATACAGCCCCTTGGGCCACCACACGTACGCCGCGACGCGCTGGCGGTCGGGCCCCAGCCGGGCCTTGACGTCCGCGGCCGTCTGCCGCATCCAATGCCCCTGCTGCGATTCGCTCGAGGGCTCCAGTTCCTTCTCAAAGCGTGCGTACACCTTCCATCCCACCGAGAACATCAGCAGCAGCACCGCCATCGCCGCGGCCGTGCGCCGCCAGGCCGCGGGCGGCGAGGCGGGGGAGGCCTTGCCCTTGGCCGGCGCCTGCGCGGGCGTCGTCTCGCCGCGGAGTGTCAGGATCGCCCACACCGCCATCGCGGCCAGCAGGCCCCAGATGCCCCACGTGAAGCGGTCGTAGATCCACAGAATAATGTAGCCGCCCAGGTAGATCGCCACCGACACCCACGCCCACAGCCGCATCAGCCGCACGCCGCCGTCGCCGGGGCCGACGCGCGGCAGGCTCAGCACGATCGTCACCGCAAGCGCCACCGCCAGCATCGCCAGCAGGTCGGCCTCGGTGAGATACGTGAGGGTCTTGGTGAGATTGATCTTGATCACCGCGATCTGGTTCTCCAACGGCGTGCCGGCCGGGACCCATGTCGGCCACTCGCCCTGGGCCTCGGCGGGGTTCTCCCACACCGTGATGCGGCCCTCGCGGGGCGCCTGGATCGTGTAGTGCGGCCAGGGGCCCGAGATGCCCAGCGGCCCCCACGAGCGGCTCGAGCGGCCGGTGGTGCTGATGCACGGCTGACCGGCCTGCATGCTGATGATGACCACCCACGGCAGGACGGTGGCGACGGTCGCCGCCAAGCCGACCGCCAGAGGGGCGGCGAGCTTGTACCACGGCCGATCCTTGCGGTGCAGGATCGCGGCGATCAAACCCGTGAAGGCCAGGTGACACAGCACCAGCGGCAGGGCGTAGCCCTTGACGCAGTAGCTCAGCCCCCCCACCAGGGCGGCCACGGCCGCGTGCTTCGCCGTCGGCTGGCGCATGAATCGCGCGACCAGCGCGAAGTACCACGTCAGCCCGGCCGCCAGCATCAAGTCAGGGGTGATCTCGGTGGGGATCGTGATCAAGGCCAGCGCCAGGCCCAGGGCGAAGGCGACGGGCGTGGAGCGGCCGCTCAACTGCCGCACCAGTGCCACGACGCCCCCGGCGAAGACCGCGCCGCACAACAATAAGATGATGCGGGATGCGACGATGGGGTTCGCCCCCAGCCACACCGTCGGCGTCAGCAGCCAGGACATCATCGGCCCGAACCAGCCGTTGACGGCCAGGTCCAGCCGGCCGTCCGCGTAGTGGCGGGCGATCTGGATGTAGGCGATGCCGTCGGGGTTGATGCTGTCGCGCGAGATGTAGACCGCGATGCCGCCGATCACCGCGTACACCGCCAGCGCGATGGCGTACGGCAGGCGGCCGCCCGGCGGCCGGGACGGCGACGCGTTCAACATGTCATTTCGATTCATGGATCACCAGTCCAGAGACTATTGACGCCGCGGCGATGTGTCAACGGGTAGCGAAGCCCGCCAAGCCCGCCTGCGGCGGGAATGTCCAAGGACCAATGACAAATGACCAATGGCCGAGGACCAAGGAACAAGGCTTAAATGAGCCACCTCGGTGCCACCCCCAAACTTGTTTGGGGATGAGAATACCCACCGAGCACTGTGCGTCAAACGCCCGCCGGCAGCGAAATGACCAATGACCAAGGTCCAAGGAAACAAGCCTGAGATTGGGCAAGTCGGTGCCACCCCCAAACTTGTTTGGGGGTGAGATCACCCACCGAGTCACGGTGCGTCAAACGCCCGCACACTGCCACAAGTAACCTCCTCGCTTGAATCCGGCAGTAAGGCTTTGGCGATGGCTTGCCGTTCGGCGCAGTAGAAGCCCCAGGGCGTCACCCAGATCTAACAGCGCCGAACGGCAAGCCGCCGCCAAACGCACTCACATGTCCATGGTGATGGCGACGGTTCTGGCTCTTCCTCACCCCCACACTTATTACTACCTATTGACTTGACTCCACTCACCCCAACCCGTAGTGTGTCTGGCCATGAGTGAGGAGTACCCGACCACGCTGATGGAACTGGAGAAGCGGTTCAGCACGAACGAAGGCTGCCGCAAGTATCTATTCGCTCTGCGTTGGCCGGACGGGTGGGTCTGCCCGCGGTGCGGGGGTCGGCGGTGCTTGCCGATTCGCCGTGGCCTGTTCCGCTGCAACGACTGCGCTCACGAAGCGTCCGTTACGGCCGGGACGATCTTTCAGGACACCCACCTCCCCCTGACCACTTGGTTTCGGGCCATGTGGCATGTGACCAGCCAGAAGAACGGCGTCAGTGCTCTGGGCTTGCAGCGTGTCCTGGGGCTGGGCAGCTACAAGACCGTCTGGGGGATGCTGCACAAGTTGCGGCGGGCGATGGTTCGGCAAGGCCGAGATCGGCTGCAGGGCACGGTCGAGGTGGACGAGACCTATTGGGGCAGCTACGAAGAGGGTGCCATCGGGCGTCTGACCGAACAGAAGGCGCTGATCATCGTGGCGGCCGAGGAAGACGGTCGAGGGATCGGTCGAATCCGCCTTCGGCGTATTGCCGATGTGACCAAGACGAGTCTGCACGAGTTTATCCAGCAGGCGATCGAACCGGCCAGTACCGTGCGGACCGATGGCTTGAACACCTACATGGGCCTGAGCGGTTACGTCCACGACCGGCAGTTGCAGTCATCGCAGCCCGACGGGGAGTACCTGCTGCCTCGTGTGCATCGAGTGGTCTCCCTCTTGAAGCGATGGATGCTGGGTACGCATCAGGGTGCGATCGGCCACGACCATCTGGACTTCTACCTCGACGAATTCACGTTTCGATTCAACCGTCGCAAGGCGGCGTCTCGCGGCAAGCTGTTCTTCCGCCTGGCTCAACAGGCAGTCCAGGCGGATCCGGCCCCGTTCGCCACTTTGATCAAACCACCACCCATAGTGGGCCGTGGAGTCAAGTAAATAGGCAGTAACTCGTTTGGGGGTGGCACCGACTTGCCCAGTTTCAGCCTCGTGCCTTGGGCCTTCGTCATTTGTCATTCGTCATTTGTCATTCCCGCCGCAGGCGGGCTGGCACCGACTTGCCCAGTTTCAGGCGTGCTTCCATGGGCCTTGGGCCTTGGGCCTTGGTCATTGGTCATTCCCGCCGAAGGCGGGCCGGTGTGAGAAAAACTCTCCCACGCAGCCGCGGCATGGCCATATAATCCACGTCATGAAGACCATCAACATGTTGTATGGCAAGGAAGGGATGACGCTTCGAGTGCCCCAGGAGGCCGTCGTGCTCGAGGGCCAGCACGTGCCCGCGGTGGCCGACCCCGACGCGACCGTCAAACAGGCCCTGGCCCAGCCGATCGGCTCGCCCAGCCTGGCCGCACTGATCGCGCAGCGCAAGCCCGCCACCGTGGCCATCACCATCTCCGACATCACCCGCCCCGTGCCCAACAAGCAGTTCCTGCCGGCGATGCTCGACGTGCTCAACGGCTGCGGCATCGCCGACAAGCAGATCGGCATCATCATCGGCACCGGCATGCACCGCCCCAGCACGCCGGCCGAACTCGACTTCATGCTCGGGCAGGACATCCTGTGCCGCATCGAGGTCATCGACCACAAGGCCGAGGACGCCTCGACGCTGGTGAAGGTCTCCGACGACCCGCCGGTCTCCCTCTGCCGCCGCTTCGCCGAGGCGGGCTTCCGCATCGTCACGGGCTACATCGAGCCGCACTTCATGGCCGGCTTCTCCGGCGGGCGCAAGGGCGTATGCCCCGCCCTGGTCGACCTCAAGACCGTGCAGCGTTTCCACGGCTTTCGCACGCTCTCGCACCCGGCGGCCGACAACGGCAAGCTCGAGGGCAACCCCTGCCACGAGATCGCCCTGAAGGTCGCCCGCACGGTCGGCGTCGATTTCCTCTTCAACGTCGCCATCACCGCCGACCGCAAGATCGCGGGCATCTACTGCGGCGACCTGGAGCAGGCCCACGCGGCCGGCTGCAGGCAGGTGGGCCTGTGGACCAGCGCGAAGGTGGAGCGGCCGTTCGACCTGGTCGTCACCAACGGCGGCGGCTTCCCGCTGGATCAGACCTTCTACCAGACGGTCAAGGGCATGTGCACGGCCCTGCCGGCCCTGGGGGCGGGCACGACGATGCTTCAGGTTTCGTCCTGCGCCGAGAAGCTCGGCAGCGCGGCCTACACCGAACTGATGCTCAAGTGGAACAACGACTGGCGCGGGTTCCTGGCCGACATCGAGACCAACGACCACACGACGCGGCTGGACCAGTGGGAATTCCAGATGCAGGCGAAGGTGCTGTCGCGGATCGGGATAGAGAACCTGTGGCTGGTGACCGACGGAATCCCGGTGGAGATGCAGAAGCGGATCGCCGTCACGCCGGTTCTGGGCGAGGGCCCCGCGCCCGTTCGCGCCCAGCGTGCGATCGACCAGTACGTCGCCTCGCACCCCCGCGCCCGCATCGCCGTCATCCCCGGCGGTCCCTACACGCTGCTGCGGAACTAGTCGGGACATGGTCACGACCACGACCCGGGCATCGCTCGCTTTTCAGCGCTGCTCGAGAAGCGCACAAAGGCGAGCCCGGGTGCCATGCCGAAGCGTCGCGCTGTTGCGACGCGCCGGCATGCCACGCCCGATCAGGCCGCCCCTGACGCGTTACCGTCCCCCGAGTCATTCCACGCCATACACGCCACATACACTGTTGCATTAAATCACCAGCGTGCTTAGAATACCCGACTCGCTGGAACCCGATGGACCTTTGAGACAAGAAAGAGATAGACGAGCATGGGCAAGGTAACGCGTAAGCAGAAGCACGAGCGGATGATGATCAACCAGAAGGACACCAAGAAGCGGAACAGCCACCGCAAGCGCAAGGAACGCATCCGCCGCGCCGCCGCCGTCGCCGCCAAGGCCACCGCAAAGGCTTAGTTCCGCCTGCCGCTGTTCCCGGCTTCCCCCACGGGCGAGCAGGTCGCGGAACAGGGCTCGCTTTGATGGCGGCTGGCTTGCCCTCGCGCCTCACGCACGGCTGGCCCCTGCCGCCGCTCTCCCGCCGCCTTTTCCCAACACACCGGCGATCCCCCGCGGGATCGCTCCGCGCGCATCGCGAACCTACCCCTCGGCCACGATGTCGGCCAGGATCGTGTCGGAGACGAACAGCCAGTCGCGGCCGATGCGAAGGTGCGTGCCCGTGACCTCAACGGCGCCGATCTCCACGTGCCGGCGGAGCGAGCCGCCGAAGGCGTCGAGCGGGTCGGGGCCGAAACGCGCGGCGAAGGCGCCGCGGTCCACCCCCTCGATCAGCCGCAGGCCCAGCATCATCGTCTCGGCCATCTGCAGCCGCGGCGACAGTTCCTCCGCGTTGGCCGGCGCGGGCTGGCGTGCCCCCAGGGCGGCCATGTACATCGCCAGGTCTGGCACGTTCGTCCGCCGCACGCCGCCGATGAAACTCGCCGCCGCCGGCCCCAGCCCCAGGTACGTCTCGTTGTGCCAATACGTGAGGTTGTGGCGGCACCGCCGCGAGGGCGCCGCGAAGTTCGAGATCTCGTAATGCTCCAGGCCCGCCGCCCCCGCCGCCTCAATGGCCGCGTAGTAGCACTCCTTCTGCAGTTCATCGCTCATCGGCTGCACCTTGCCCTCCGTCAGGTCGTGGTGCAGCGGCGTGTGCTCCTCGTAGCTCAGGGCGTAGCAGCTGAGGTGCTGCGGCCGCAGGGCGAACGCCTCCTGCAGCGACCGCCGCCAGCTCGCCAGCGTCTGCCCCGGCAGGCCGTACATCAGGTCGAGCCCCAGATTCCCCGCCCCGCACCGCCGCAGCCGGTCGACGGCGTCGCGGGCCTGCTGGGCCGAATGCAGCCGCCCCAGCAGCACCAGCTCGGCGTCGTCGAATGACTGCACGCCCAGCGTGATGCGGTTGACGCCGCCCGCCTGCAGCACCGCTGCCATGGCCGCGTCGATGGTGCAGGGGTTGGCCTCGATGCTGAACTCGCCCCCCGCCCCCACAAGCGGCGACAGCATCGCCAGCAGTCCCTGCAGCGACGCCGCGTCCAAGGCCGTCGGCGTGCCCCCGCCGATGAAGATCGTCTCCAGCGGCGACTGCAGGGCGGCCGCATGAAGCTGCAGCTCCGCCTGCACCGCGCGGAGGTAAGGCTGCGCGACGGCCGGCTCCAGCGGGCGCGAGTAGAAGTCGCAGTAGCGGCACTTTCCGCGGCAGAACGGGATGTGCACGTACAGCGACCGCGCGGGCCGATGTGAAACTTCCTCGTAATTTTGCTTGCAGGCGTTCATGGGAGATTTAGAATGTCCTTGCACGTCGTCGGCATAAGAACATTATGCCCTGAGCGGACACCCGGACACAGGCAAAGTTTATTTTGAGGCATAGCTATGGACGTCAAGCTCGTAATGTTCAAGGCGAACGGCCAGCGGAAAGATTTCCCGATCATCAACCCCGTCACCGTGATGGGCCGCGGCGAGAACTGCGACCTTCGCGTGCCGCTGCTGAACGTCTCCCGCCGCCACTGCGAACTCAGCGTGAGCGCCAAGACCGTCAAGGTCAAGGACCTCGCCTCCTCCAACGGCACGTTCGTCAACAACAACCGCGTGAATGAGACGATCGTCAAGGCCGGCGACCGCATCGCCATCGGCCCGGTCGTCTTCACGGTCCAGATCGACGGCGTTCCCGATGAGATCAAGCCGATCCTCACCAAGGCCGCCAACAAGCGCCAGGCCGATGCCGAGGCCGACGTCGTCGCCCAGCCCGGCGCTTCCACGCTGGCCGGCTCGGACGATGAAGACGTCGACCCCATCGCCGCCCTGGAGGCCCTGGCCTCCGAGGAAGACGAAAAGTAGTAGCCCCTGACTCGAAGACTCGCGGGTGCGGCGCTCCAACCGGGCGCCCACCCGCTTTTTATGCGCCCGCCCCCGCCTGCGGCGGGAATGTCCACTGTCCAATGACAAATGACCAATGGCCGAGGCCCAAGTAACAAGGCGGAAATGAGCCAAGCCGGTGCCACCCCCAAACTTGTTTGGGGGTGAGAACAGCCACCGAGTTCGGTGCGTCGAACGCCCGCACACTGCCACAAGTAACATCCGCGGTTGATCTGGCAGTAACGCTGTGGCGATGGCGTGCCGTTCGGCGCTGTAGAAGCCCCAGGGCGTCACCCAGATCTAACAGCGCCGAACGGCAAGCCGCCGCCCAACGCACTCATCTTCCATTGTGATGAACTACTGGCGTTGTCCGCGCCTGCCGCCCCGGCCTCGCCTCGTGCCATCGGCGTAGAATTGGATGTTGGCTTAAGGGGAACGTCATGTCGTACCACATTGAAGTCTCGGACGAGGAAATGAAAGAGCTGGACGAAGTGCTCCGCGAGGCGCTGGACGAGGCCATGGTCGAAGAGCACCGCGCCGACAGCCTCAGCTATCGCGATTACCTCAAGCACCACGTCGCGGTCATCCAGCGCCTGCTCCAGACCGTCCGCGCCGCCCAGGCCGGCCAGACCGTCTAGCCCGCCAGCCGGGTTACTTCGCAGAGGCAGCCTCCCGCCCCGCGTAGCGCGGACAGGCCTGACCACCATCCGCCCTGAAACAGCGAACAGCAGAATATCGAGCAACGACGACCACCTCAATCGTATTCGTAATGCGACCCGTCCCCCTCCCTCAAAAGTCATCGCCGATAACGATCAGCCTGCTCCTGGCCGCCTTCCTAGTAACGGTCACAAGGCGGTACACCTTGAAGGTGCCTTGCCTGGCGAAGTTGGCCACGAACAGCAGGACATCCTCCACACCATCCTTGTCCGAATCTGCCCACGCCAGGATGGAACTGGCCCAGAAGACGGTCAAACCAAAGCGATATCGACCTGACCTACAAGGGCGACATGGTGCGGTCGCTAGCTCGGCCAAGCAGCAGATCACAGGGGGAGATGAAGTCGGCGGCAGAGATTTGATTGGCTGCAAGCCACCTTTTCATCTTCTGGACTGCCTCTTCCCATGTTGGACAGTCGAACACTTCGCCGCGTTCAGGCTTTGCCCGCACCTTCATTTCTCAGCCAAAATGTATCCAAGGACGCTGACACAATCCAGCTCCCTCCGACGCGGTTCCTGCGAACATCGCCGGAGACGCAAGAGGTCCGCGTGGCGGAGGCTGTCTGCCCCTGATCAGAGCACGCCGATTCCAGAGCCCCAGATGCAAGCCGCGTCGCTGTCCCGAGGGTCCGGCAAGGTTTGGAACAGCGTGAATCCGCTTGTCGGAGCCCGATGGCACGGTAGAATCGCTGCACCTGCTGACGGCGGTCGTCAGAGGGGTGCCCTCTGGGAATGTCGGTGATCGGCCTGAGCCAGCTGATCAGCGACGTGCGAAGATGGCGGTCTCGCCGCTGTGGTCGAATGTCGGTGGAGAGATTCTCGCCCTCTATGGGCGAAGCCTGCCAAGATCATTACCGAAGGAACGAATATGCCAGACACCAGGCCCAACATTCTCTATGTGTTCACCGACCAGCAGTCGGCCGACGCCATGAGCTGCGCCGGCAACAGCGACCTGGCCACGCCGGCGATGGACCGGCTGGCCGCCCAGGGCGTTCGCTTCGACAAGGCCTACTGCACCTATCCGCTGTGCACGCCGTCGCGGGCCAGCATGTTCACAGGGCTGTTCCCGCACGAGGCGGGGATCACGTTCAACGAGCAGTCGATCTCGCCGGCTGTGCGGCCGGCGGGCATCGGGAACCTGCTGAAGGCTGCCGGCTACGATTGCGGCTACGGCGGCAAGTGGCACATTCCGTGGTGCGCTCCGATGGAGGACGGGCACGGCTTCGAGTACTTCAATGCCTTCGACGACTGCCGATTGGCCGAAGACACGCTGGCGTACATCCGCCGCCCGCGGACAGGGCCATTCTTCGTGGTGGCGTCCTTCGACAACCCGCACAACATCTGTGAGGTCCGTGAAAACGTGCCGATATCGACCGGCCCACTGGGCGCGGCGCCGGCGGTGGAGGATTGCCCGCTGCTGCCGCCCAACTTCGCCCCGTCGCCCTACGAGCCCGCCTGCCTCGATAGGACCCGCAACGACCGCTACAGCCCCGACGACTGGCGCCGCTACCGCTGGGCGTACTACCGCCTCGTCGAGCGGGTCGACGCCGAGATCGGCAAGATTCTCGACGGCCTGGATGGCCTCGGGCTGGCCGATAGCACGTTCGTGATCTTCTCCAGCGACCACGGCGAGCTGGCCGGCGCGCATCGGCTGGCCGCAAAGCTGCCGCTGTACGACGAGTGCTCGCGCGTGCCGATGATCGTTCGCGCGCCGGGCGGGGGCGGCAGCGCCAACCCGGACCGAGTCGACGCCCGCCTGGTCTCCAACGGCCTGGACATCTACGCCACGATCTGCGACTACGCCGGCGTGCCACTGCCGGCCGGCCGGGTCGGCCGATCGCTGCGGCCGGTCCTGGAAGGACGCCAGCCCGAGGCCTGGCACGACCACGTCGTGATTGAGACGCAGTTCAGCCGCGGCGGCGACGTGAAGGGCCGGGCCGTCCGCACCGACCGCTACAAGTACATCGCCTACAGCCGCGGGGCCGACCGCGAACAGCTCTTCGACATGCAGGCCGACCCGGGCGAAATGGTCAACTTGGCCGTCTCGTCGCGATACCGGGAGATCCTCCAGCGCCATCGCGACCTGCTGCGCAACTGGTGCCAGCGGACCGGCGACAGCTTCGGCTTCCACTACACCCGCAGTCGCGTGCCGTTCATCGTCCCCGGCGACGAATACGCCCCGCTCACCGGCGGCATCCCCGACTCGATCTCCATGCTTCACCCACCGCCGGATGCAAAACCGACGCCCAACTGACAGACCATCCCGCCCGCAGAAGAAGAAACATTGAATATCGAGGGGCCGACTTTCGCCGCAGCGGCCTTCACTTCTGTATGCTGCTGTTCGCGGTTTCCTGGGACGCAGATGCTCGGTGCCGCGTTCGCACCTCCAAACAAGGGGGTGGCACCGACTTGGCCAGTTTCGGGGCGTGGGCGTTTGGCCTCGGCCTTTGGCCATTGGACATTGGTCATTGGTCATTCCCGCCGCAGGCGGGCGGAATTGGCGAAAAGTGTTGTCAGTCCGAGAGTTGCTGGCGATATAATAACGATGAAAACGTCGCGGCAAAGCGGCCAGGGCGGGCCGGATGGCATTCATTCATACATCAAGCGGCGGCGAGTCTGTGTCCTTCGAACGCGGGCGGCGGCGCGGCCACGCCCGACAGCATGAAGGAGCTTCTCATGAAACGCGTACTGCTGCTGATGTGTCTGGCTGCACTGGTGGTGGGGCCTTTGTCGGGAGCGGCCAAGCCCAAGACGCCCGAAGAGCTCATGAACGCCAGCATCAATCGCCCGGCCAGCACGGCCACGCTGACGCAGGCGCTGGCCGATCTGGAGTCGCGGGCGGGCGTGAAGATCCGCGTCGATTGGCCGTCGCTGCTGGAGGCGGGCGTGAAGGAAGACGCCAAGCTCGCCCTGTCCGGCGGCGAGGCGACGCTGATGCAGTGGCTGGATTCCACGCTGGCCTCGGCGGCCCCCAAGGGCCAGCCCCTCGCGTGGTACCTGGCCGATGACGTGATCATGGTCACCACGCAGCAGCGCGTGCTGGCCCGCAAGGGCGTGCCGCTGCCGCTGGGCGCCCGCCCGGTCGATGCCAAGACCGACCCCAAGCCGGCGGCCAACGCCAAGGGCCCCATCCCCTCGCTGCCCAAGACGGTGAAGTTCGACAAGACCCCGCTGGCCGACGTGGTCGAGTATTTTCGCACGCTCAGCGGCGTGAACTTCCACATCAACTACGCAGCCCTGAAGGACGTGAACATCACGGCCGAGACGCCCGTCACGCTGGAGGTGTCCAACGTGTCGCTGGCCAAGGTGATGGACCTCGTGATGGACAACCTCAGCCAGAACAAGAGCAAGTTCGACAGCGTCTACTGGATCGTGAATGACGGGGTGGTGAGCATCTCCACCGGCAACGCGTTGAACACGACGCTGTCCACGCGGGTGTACGACGTGCAGGACATGCTGCACGCAATGCCCGACCCCAAGGCCCCCAAGATCGATCTCAACAGCATGACCACCGGCAAGGACAACAATTCCTCCAGCACCGGCACGAACACCACGAGCATCTTCGGCGAGCAGAAGAACACCGAGGCCGGCACCGCCAATAGCAGGGCGGCGTTGCAGGACACGATCGTGGCGATGGTGAAGGAATCGATCGGCGACGATATGTGGTCGCCCGACGGCAAGGGCGCGATCCGCATCTGGAACGGCAAGCTGGTGATCTCGCAGACGCCGCTGGGATTCAAGCTGCTGGAGCGGTCGGCGATCGGCAAGTGAATCACGGTTGAATGCGGGAGTGAGGCGTTGGCGGCGGCTTGCCGTTCGGCGCTGTAGAAGCCCCGGGGCGTCACCCGGATCTGACAGCGCCGAACGGCCAAGCCGCAGTGGAAATCACGGGCGGGACGCCCGTGCGACTCACGGGCGAGACGCCCGTGCTACGAAAGGACATTTGTGCCCACATACGAAGCCAGCGTATCACGATCGTTCGACGCCACGCACTCGCTGCGTCTGCCGGGCGGCGAGCAGGAACTGCCGCACGAGCACACCTGGCGGATGACGGCCACCTTCCGCAGCGAGTCGCTTCAGCCGGCGATGGCGGTGGTGATCGACTTCGTCGAGGTCGAGCGGGCCATGGGGCGCCTCGTCGCCCAGCTGCAGGGCATCGATCTCAACACCCTGCCCGCCTTCGCCGATGGCCGCTGCTCGGCCGAGCGCGTCGCGGAATACCTGGCCGGGCAGTTGTGCGGCATGATCGCCGGCGGGGAGATGCTCTATCGCTTCGCCGTCACCGAAGCCCCCGGGTGCACGGCGGCGTATTACCCCCGGGGGGCGTGCGGCTGACGGCGGCCGGGGCGGGTGCATTCGGTTTTCAGTGGCACAAAAAGAGCTTCGCATATGCTGAGTCCTGGGCATCGCTCGCCTTTTAGCGCTGCTGGGGGGCGACAGACGCTATCGAACAGCGCCGAAAAGCGAGCGACAATCAAGCCTTTGAATCTGCGAAGCTTCTGCTGTTGCCACTCATTACCGAATGCACCCGCCGGGGCCTGGGCGTCGAAGCGCGCTTGACTGTGCATCGCGGGCATTTTATAACGGTCGGTACAACATGAAGTTCAAATGCGACAAATGCGATAAGCCCGCCAGCGTCTACCTCACCGAGATCGAGGGCGGCCAGAAGATCCAGAAGCACCTGTGCGAGGATTGTGCCGCCGCCGAGGGCATCACGGTCAAGTCGAACATGCCCATCAGCCAGCTGCTGGAGGACTTCATCCTGCAGGGCTCGGGCAGTGCGCCCAACGACCTTCGCTGCGACGTGTGCGGGATGACCTTCAAGGAGTTCCGCCAGCAGGGCCTGCTGGGCTGCCCCAACGATTACGATGCGTTCGCCTCGGCCCTGGACCCGCTGCTTCAGCGGGCGCAGGAGGGCTCCTGCCAGCACATGGGCAAGGTGCCCCACCACGCCGACGACGGGCAGAAACGACACAACGCCATCCTCCGCCTCCGGGCCGAGCTGCGGGCGGCCGTGACGGCCGAAGACTACGAGCGCGCCGCCGCCGTCCGCGACCAGATCAAGGAGTTGGAGAACTCATGAGGCTGGCCGATCTGACCCAACAGGCGGGTGAATGGCTTCGCGGCCAGGGGCCCATGCACGACGTGGTGATCTCCTCCCGCGTGCGCCTGGCCCGCAACCTGGCGGGCGTGCCGTTCCTGACGAAATGCTCGCCCGACCAGCAGCGCGAGATCGAGCACCGCCTCCGCGACGTGACGCTGAACGCCGGGGCCGGGGCGCAGTCGTTCTACGTGGACGTGGCCGCCGCCGGGGCGCTCGACCGCCAGCTGCTGGTGGAGCGGCACCTGATCTCGCGGCAGCACGGCGAGGCGCCCCACCCCCGCGGCGTGGCCGTCAGCGCCGACGAGACCGTCGCCATCATGGTGAACGAGGAAGACCACCTCCGCATCCAGGTGCTCCGCAGCGGGCTGCAGCTGACCGAGGCGGCCGAGGAGATCGGCCGCATCGACGACCTGCTGGAGAAGAAGCTCCAGTTCGCCTTCCACAGCCGCTACGGCTACCTGACGGCGTGCCCGACGAACGTGGGCACGGGCCTGCGCGTGAGCGTGATGCTTCACCTGCCGGCCCTGAAGATGACGGGCGAGATCGAGAAGGCCTTCCGGGCTGCGCGCGACATGCGGCTGGCGATCCGGGGCCTCTACGGCGAGGGCACCGAGGCCACGGGCGACTTCTTCCAGATCTCCAACCAGAGCACGCTGGGCAAGAGCGAGCGGCAGATCCTGGAAGACTTCCGCGACCGGTGCATCCCGCACTTCATCGATTACGAGCGCCGCGTTCGCGAGTCGCTCTGCCGCCGCCGCATGGTGGCCATCGACGACAAGGTCAACCGCGCCCTGGCCCTGTTGCGGGCGGCGAGGCTGATCGGCTCGGACGAGACGATGTACCTGCTGTCGCTGGTGAGGCTGGGGATGAACCTCGGCCGCATCAAGGATGTGGACGTGAAGCTGCTCAACGAGCTGTTCCTGCTGACGCAGCCGGCCCACCTGCAGAAGATTCACAATCGTGAGATGGACGCGCCACAGCGGGCCCAGACCCGCGCGGACTACATCCGCCGCAGGCTGGGCGGGACGTGATCGCCTGAGGCGGCGAGGTTGAAGTCGCCGCCGGCTGCACCGAGGCGGGCCACGGCCCCGCAAGGCCGCCACCCGGCCCGTCTGGTTTCGCCGTGAGGACCCTCGCCAGGACAATCCGGAATAACGCATGGCCATCCAACTGGGCACCGTCGCACCCATCGGCTTCAAGGACTTCCCGCCGCGCGAGTGGCTGGAATGCTATCGCCAGCTCGGCTGCAAGGTCGTGCAGGCGTACCGCAACCACAAGGCGGCCGTGACGGTGCAGCAGATGCGAGACGCGATCGCCGAGGGGCAGATGCGGTGCGACAGCCTGCACGGGGTATTCGGGGAAGAGTTCGACCCCTCCAGCCCGATCGAATCCGCCCGCCGCTGGGCCGTCGAGACGTACGTCGGCGAGGGCCGCCTGGCGGCGGAACTCGGCGGCAGCCTGGTGGTCGTCCACTGCTCCACCATCCGTCGCGAGGGCGTCAGCGACGAGGAGCGGGCCCTCCGCGTGCAGCAGCTGCGAAAGAGCATCGACGAGCTCGGCCGGGCCGGCGAGGGGCTCGGCGTCCGCTACGCGTTCGAGAACCTGCCGGATTACCACGTGATCGGCGCCGACGTGGGCGAGATGGTAGCCCTGCTGGAGGACGTGGCCGCGCCGAACACCGGCCTGTGCTTCGACACCGGCCACGCCAACATGGTGGGCGACCCGGTGGCGATGCTGGCGCGGGCAGGCGATCAATTAATGTATGTACATCTGAGCGACAATCGCGGCACCGACGACGACCACCTGATGCCCACCTGCGGCACGCTGGACCTCGACGCGGTCGGCCGCCAGCTGTGCCGGATGTGCTACGACGGCACGGTGATGCTCGAAGTATTCTACAGCCTCCAGCAGCTGCGTCCGATGATCGCCGCGGGCCTGGGCGAAAAGCTCGCCCGCATGATCGACCTGGCGAACGGGCAAGAGCCGGCCGCGGGCCGTTGACCGCCGGGCCACGGGGGCACGCCGCGATGGGGAATGGCCAGTCGGGCCGACTGGTGCAGACAAGGCGCAACACGCGAGTATCCTGCCCCCTCCAATGACCTTGCGCCGGTTGTCCGTGAGATAATCTCAACGTCGAGGGGCAGTTCCTGGTGAGCGTCCCTCAGACGTCCGAATCCTTTGTGTTTTTCTTGACCCCGGCCCGGCCGCCCGCTAGTATGTTAGGTATACGTTAGGGTTGCTTATGAACATTGAAACCATCGCCGCGCCGGTGCGGGTGCTGGCGGCGTTTGCCGGCGGCACATGCGAGCCTATGCGGTTTGTCTGGAAGGCCCGCACGTACAAGATCGACCTCATCAACGGCCGGTGGATCGACCGCCACGGCGACGGCTATTGCCTGCACTACAGCGTGCAGTGCGGCGGCAATACCTTCTATCTCCACTTCGCCTCCAAGGAGGTGCAGTGGTGGCTGGATCAGATGATCGCGGAATAGGAAGGTCCGGAATAGGAAGGTCGTAGGCAATAGGTCGTAGGTCGTAGTGAAAGAGCTTCGCACAGGAACGTTGAGGCGCCATAGCGAATGCGGCGGCGTCGGTACAGCGTGCGTCGGTACAGCGGGATGGATTTTGCTACGCATCCTCCCTACGACCTACTGCCTACGACCTACGACCTTCGTAGTGAAAGAGCGAATGCGGCGGCGTCGGTACAGCGTGCTGGATTCTGCTACGCATCTGCCCTACGACCTACTGCCTACGACCTACGACCTTTCTTCCCTACGACCTTCGGATTTAATATGGACAAGCTGCTCCTGCACATCGACGTCGACGCCTTCTTCCCCTCGGTGGAGCAGTTGCTGATCCCCTGCCTCCGCGGGCGGCCGGTCATCGTCGGCAGCGGCGTGATCGCCTCGTGCAGCTACGAGGCACGCACGTTCGGCCTCCGCGCCGGCATGGAACTGCGGCGGGCGAAGAAGCTGTGCCCCGGCGCGGTGGTGCTCAAGGGCAACTACCAGATCTATCGCTGCTTCGCCGAGGGCGTGTGGGACGTGTGCCGCCGCTTCACCTGCGGGCTGGAGACCTACCTCGACGAGGCCTACGGCGACGCCACCGGCATCGGCGTGCACGGCAGCCCGCTGGAACTGGGCCGCTCGCTGCAGGCCGCCGTCAGGGAAGAGGTCGGCCTGCCCGTATCCATCGGCCTTGCCGCCAACCGCATGATGGCCAAGGTCGCGTCGAGTTCGGCAAAGCCCGGCGGCGTGGCGTGGATCGCCCCTGGGACGGAGGAGGAATTCCTCGCCCCCCTGCCGATCCGCAAGCTCCTGGGCGTCGGTCACAAGACCGAGCAGAAGCTGCGGGACATGAACATCGCCACGATCGGCGACCTCCGCTCGATGTCGCGGGCGACGCTGGAGTGCATGTTCGGCCTGCGCGGCCTGGAGCTCTACGAACGCTGTCGCGGCCGCGACGACCGCGGGCAACGCGTCACGCCCTCGGCCGCCGACGCGGCGTGGGCGAAGCTGCTGGACTCGCAATCGCCCCCGCCCCCGCTCCCGCAGGACTCGCAGGACGCACAGCCGGCCGCCCCGCCGCTGCCCGCGGCCAACAGCCAGCCGCAGCGCCTCCCGCGGACGATCTCGCGCGAGACGACGTTCCACGAGCCCACGTGCGACCCCAAGCACATCGAGGGCATGCTGTTCTACCTGCTCGAACGGGCGATGCGGGCGGCGAGGCGGCTGGGCCTCCTGGCCGGGTGCATCGAGCTCAGCATCCGCTACGACGACTGGAAACACTGCGCGTCCAGCCGCTCGCTGGCCAGCCCCACCGGCAGCGACGAAGAGGCCTTCGCCGTCGTGCGCGAACTGCTGGGGCAACTGCACCAGCGGCGGGTGTCGCTGCGGCACGTGGGCGTGGTGCTGGGCAAGCTCGTGCCGGCCGCGGCCAGGGGCCTGCTGTTCGAGTCGCCCGCGCAGCATCGCCGCGGGCAACTGCACGAGACGGTGGATCGCATCCGCGACCGCTTCGGCCACGCCGCCGTGGTGACGGGCTCGTCGATCGACCTCCTGGGCCGCCTGGAACAGAACGATTATGGCTTCGTTCTGCGGACGCCATCGCTGACAAAATGATTACACCGCTCCATGTTCGCAGTGCATACTCGCTGCTGGCGGGCACGGCCTTGCCGCGCCGGCTGGTGTCGCTGGCGGCGGGCATGGGGCACCGGCGCCTGGCGATGACCGATGTCAACGCCCTGTACGGCGCGGTGCTGTTCTATAAGGATGCCGTCGCCGCTGGCGTCAGGCCGATCCTGGGGGCCGAGCTGACCGACGGCCCCTGCTCGGCCGTGGCGCTGGTGGAGAACGATCAAGGCTACGAGAACCTCTGCCGGCTGATCACGCGGCGGCACTGCGGCACGGGGGGCATCCCGGCGACGCCCGAGGGGCGGCGGCCGGCGAAGGCCGCCACCCCAACCACCTTCGCCCTGGTCACCGACCTGTCCGAGCTCTCGGCCGGGCTGCACGTGATCGTGGAGGACGCGACCTTGGCCCGCGCTCTGTACGCCGCGGGCGCTGCGGTGAACGTGGGCATCGACCCGCTGACGCAGCCCCACGCGAAGCTGCGGGGATTGACGCAGTGCGCGGCCGAGCTTCATCTGCCCCTGGTGGCGACGGGCAAGGCCATGCTGCCGGAGGCGAAGGACGCCGACCTCGCCCGCCTGCTGGCCGCCATCCGCTCGGGGACCACCTATGACACCGTGCTGCCCTCGCTGCTGCCGCCCGCCCGGGCCGTCCTGCGAAGCGGCGAGGACCTGGCCGCCCAGCTGGCGGATTTCCCCGAGGCGGCCGACAACAACCGCCGCATCGCCGAGGCGTGCAGCGCGTACGCGTTCCTGCCCCGCCGGCCGGTGTTTCCGGACTTCCCCTGCCCCGGCGGCGGTACGGCGGCGGCGTATCTCCGCCATCTCTGCGACCAGGGCCTGCGGCGGCGGTACGGCGACATCCCTTCGATGGCGGCCGAGAGCCGCCTCGACCGCGAGCTGACGCTGATCGGTCGCATGGGCTTCAATGAATATTTCCTCGTCGTCTGGGACATCGTGCAGTACGCCCGCGGGCACGGCGCGCCCGTCGCTGGACGCGGCAGCGGGGCCAGCAGCATCGTCGCGTATTGCCTGGGCATCACCAACGTCTGCCCGCTGCGGTACGACATCCCGTTCGAGCGTTTCCTGCACGAAGGCCGCGAGGACTTCCCCGACCTGGACGTCGACTTCTGCTGGCGGATCCGCGACGAGGTGATCGACTACGCCTTCAAACGCTGGGGGCACGACCATGTCGCGATGGTCTCGATGCACGGCACGTTCCAGGAGCGCTCGGCCGTGCGCGAGGCGGCCAAGGCCATGGGGCTCTCGAACGATCAGGTCACGCGGCTGGACAACGTGGACCTGGCGGGCCCTTCCGTGGCCGGGCGCGGGCCGATGGGGGCGATCTTCGGCTTTGCCAAGCGCCTGCTGCACCTGCCGCACAACCTCTCGGTGCACCCCGGCGGCATCGTCATCGGGCGCAAGCCCATCGACCACTACGCCCCGATCCAGCCGGCGGCCAAGGGCGTGACCATCACGCAGTACGACAAGAACGGCGTGGAGGACGTGCGGCTGGTGAAGCTCGACCTGCTGGGCAATCGCAACCTCTCGACGATCCGCGCCGCCTGCGACCTCATCCGCACGCGCCGCGGGCTGGACATGGACGCCGAGTCCATCCCCACCGACGACGAGGCGACGCTCTCGGTGCTGCAGGAGGCCGACACCGTCGGCTGCAACCAGCTGGAATCGCCCGCGATGCGGCACCTGATGCGGATGATGCAGCCGCACAGCGCCGGCGACGTGATGAAGATCCTGGCGTTGATCCGCCCCGGCGCCGCGAGCATCGGCATGAAGGAGGCGTTCATCCGCCGCCGGCGCGGGCTGGAGGCCGTGCCCCAGGGCTCGCCCCGGGTCGATGCGCTGCTGCGCGAGACGTACGGCGTGATGCTGTACGAGGACGACGTGATGCTGGTGGCGGCGGCGCTGCTGGGCGGCTCGCTCCGCCAGGGTGACCGCTTCCGCAAGGCCGTCCAGAAGTGCCGCGATGACGAGCAGCGGCTGGCCCTGTCACGCGACTTTCTCGCCCGCTGCGGTGAAAACGACGTCGACCTCGATTACGCCAAGGGCCTGTGGGTGCAGATGGCCAAGTTCAACGCCTACTCCTTCTGCCGCGCGCACGCGGCCAGCTACGCGATCCTCGCCTACGCGGGGGCCTACCTGCGGACGCACTTCCCGCTGGAATTCTGGGCCGGGGCCCTCAACAACAACCAGAGCATGTACCACCCGCGCGTGTACGTCGAGCAGGCCAAGCGCGACGGCGTGCAGTTCCTGCTGCCCGACGCGAACCGCTCGGCCGCGGAGTTCGCCCTGGAGGGCGACCGCATCCGCGTGGGCTTCAACTTCGTGGCGGGCCTGGGGCCTGCGGCGGCCGGGCAGATCCTCGACCAGCGTCAGCGGCGGCCTTTCGAGGGGCTCACCGACTTCGTGCTGCGGACGGGCGTGTGCGAGGACGCCTGCCGCAGCCTGGTGCTGTGCGGGGCGTTCGACTGGACGGGGCGCTCGCGGCCGACGCTGATGATGGAGCTGAACCTGCTGGCCCGCGTGGGCAGGCGGTGGCGCGACGAGCCGCCCTCGCTGCTGCCGGCGGCGCCGGTGATCCCCAACGTGCCGGGCGACTACGCCCCGCGGCGGAAGTATCTCGACGAGCGGCGGATCCTGGGCGTCTCCGTCGGCGAGCACGTGCTGCGGCACTACCGTCCGCTGCTGCAGCGACTCACCGACGCCGACAGCCGCTGCGTCCCCAGCCGGGTCGGCCAGGCCGTCCGCATGGCCGGCGTTCTAGAGGCCCGGCGGACCACGCCCACCGACCGCGGCGGGCAGGTGATGTTCCTCACGCTCGATGACGAGTGGGGCCTGTTCGAGGCGACGCTGTTCCCCGACCTGCTGGGGCGGCTGGGGATCTCCTTCGCCCGCTACGGCCCCTACCTGATCCGCGGCAAGCTCGAGGATCAGTACGGTGCCATCACCCTCATCGCCGACGACGTCCGCCCCATCGGCGAGGAATCCCCCGCCGAGGAGGGAGTGGCGTGAGAGGCGCCGCGGAACCCATGGCAGCGGCAAACACCGGGGCGTATCCTGTAGAGACATGTCAAGCCCACAGCGGAAGCGGCTTCCGCCGTGGGCTGACATGTGTGGCGAGAGTGCGTCGGCTCTGAACAGATGGCGTGCGGCCTCGCGGCTTCCGCCGTGGGCTGACGTGTGTGCGAAATGGGACCAACCGTGACCAGACCAAATTATATCGTCGGGACCAGCGGCTACTGCTTCAAGGACTGGGTGGGCCCGTTCTACCCCAGCGGCAGCAAGCAGAAGGACATGTTCGGCCTCTACGTGCAGCGGTTCCGCATGGTCGAGCTCAACTTCACCTTCTACTCGATGCCCTCGGTGAAGTCGCTGGCCCGCATGGCCGATGCCAGCCCGCCGGGCTTCGAGTTCTGGGTCAAGGCCAATCAACAGATCACGCACGAGCAGATGCTCACGCCGGCCGAGCCCTTCATCGACGCCCTGGCCCCGCTGCACGAGTCGAACAAGCTGGCGGGCGTGCTGCTGCAGTTCCCCCAGTCGTTCCACCGCACGGTGGACAATCGCAAGTTCCTCGCCTCGGCCATCGACCGCTTCACGCCCCTGCCGCTGGCGGTGGAATTCCGCCACGTCTCGTGGGAACACCCCTCCACCACCGAGGGGCTGCGTCAGCGGCAGGTGACTCTCGTGGTGCCCGATGCCCCGCCCATCCGCGGCCTGTACCACCCGCCGCCGACCGCCACCAGCCGCACGGGGTACCTCCGCCTGCACTCGCGCAACGCCCGGCAGTGGTATGCGGGCGAGGCGCAGCGTTACGATTACAGCTACAGCGAGGCCGAAATCCGCGAGGTGCTCTCGCAGTGGGCCCCGCTGGAGGAGCAGGTGGACAAGGTCTACACGCTGTTCAACAATTGCCACCGAGGCCAGGCCGGGCAGAACGCCGAGGCCTTCCGAAGAATCCTGGGGCAGATCGAATAAACGATTTTGCGATGTCGCGCCCGGCGTTGTACCATGCCAATTCCCGCAACGGGAATCAACAGGAGATGTCGCATGAAGCTGAGTAGCCTGGCCGCCCTGGCCGTCGTGTTGTCCACCACCCTCGCCCTGGCCGCTGAAAGCCCCAAGATGCCGCTGCCGGAGATCATCATCTCCAAGACCGCCACCCCGCCGACTGTTGACGGGGCCGAGGCGCCCGGCGAGTGGGACCGCGCCCCGGGCATGACGGCCTTCACGCTGCCATTCTCGGGGCTGCTGTGCGATGCGCAGTCGGTGGCCAAGATTACCTACGACGATGAGTTCATCTACGTCCTGATCAAGAACAACCGCGGCCCCCAGGCGGGCTATTCGCTGCTGAGCAAGGACGCCCGCGAACCCGACGACGGCACGCTCGTCTTCGGCACCAGCAACGAGATCTGGATCACGCCGCCGGCCTCGCCGGCCGAGACGTACCAGACGATGTTCAACACGTACCCCGGCGTGTTCGATGTGAAGATGATCCCCTCGCTGGGGTACACGTCCTCGTCGTGGAACGGCAAGTGGACGATCAAGGTCGGCGAGACCAGCGACTACTGGATCGTCGAGGCCAAGGCCCCGATCAAGTCGTTCGGCGTTGCCAAGATCGCCGACGGCGCCAAGTGGCGGGCCCTGTTCTGCACCGACGCCATCGGCGGCGCGGGCTTTGCGGCCTGGGCCCCCGGCGGCAGCTTCGCCGAGATTAACCGCCACGGCTTCGTCACGTTCAAGGACAACTCCCCCGTCTTCCAGCTGCTCGACGTCGAATCGATCCGCCAGGGCAAGTTCAGCTTCCCGATGGCCGTCACGGGCCCGCTTCAGGGCGAAGCGAAGGTCACCGTGACCGCCCGCTTCGGGCCCGAGATCACCGAGGCCGAGAGCGATAAGGTGCTCACCAAGACCGTCACTGTCGCCGGCGGCAAGCGCCAGGACTTCGTCCTCGAGGGCGACGTGACGCAGGCGGGGCTGCCGCTCAAGCCGGTGGAGATCGACGCCAAGACGCACGAGAAGAAGGATTTCCCCGCCGGCTTCTGTGAGATCACCGCCAAGGACAATCACGGCGCCATCCTCTATCACCAGGTGTTCCCGTTCGTGGTGGATGGCTACAAACGCACGCCGCCGGCGGTCATTCGCAAGACCAAGTACGAGGACGCGCCGTTCGGGGTGACGGCCCAGTACGCGCCCATCAGCAAGGTGCTGATCGTGAAGATCGACCGCCTCTACATGGGAAACCGCGAGCACGTGGTGGCGGGCACGGCCACCCTGAAGGACCTCTCGGGCAAGGTGATCGCGACCAAGCCCATCTCGCCGTTCATCCTGGACTATTCCAAGTTCCCCATCGAGCTCAAGGACCTGCAGGTGCCGGTGGAGACCGAAGCCGACTGGGCCGCCTCGACGGGCATTGAGACGAAGAACAAGGACATCATCGCCCAAATGAAGGCCAACGAGAAAGAGAACGTCAAGATCGAGGCCGAGAACAAGAAGGCGGAGGAGGAGAACCCCAAGCTCCCCGAGCAGAAAAAGCCGCTGAAGCCCATCAAGCCCCTGCTGCCGACGACGATGCCCCTGGGCACGGCCGCCGCGGCCAAGCAGCCCGGGGAGTACCGGCTGGAGGTGACGCTTAAGACCGACGACGGCAAGGACGCCGGCACGGTCGTGACGCCGGTCAGGATGCTGGCCTACGAGTTCGAATGGATGAATAACAACATCGGCGTGTCCGACAAGGTGATCCGCCCCTGGACGCCCGTCGAGGTCAAGGGCTCGCAGGTGTCGATGTGGAACAAGGTCTACCAGCTCGACGGCATGGGCCTGGCCCAGTCGGTCACCAACGCCGGCAGCAAGCAGCTGTCGGGCCCGATGAAGCTGGTCGCCGTCGTCGATGGCAAGGAGACGATCATCGCCGGCGGCGCCCCGCAGGCCCGCAAGCTCACCGAGGCGGGCGCCGATCTCGAAGGCAGTGCCGACTTCGGCGCGCTCAAGATCAACGTCAAGACCCGCGTCGAGTTCGACGGCTTCGTCCTCAACACGATGCAGCTGGCCCCGTCGGCCCCGACGAAGCTCGACCGCCTCTCGCTCGTCATCACCATGCCCAAGAGCGAGGCTGAGTGCTTCGTCACCACCGCCGGCGGGTGGAACTCCACATTCGGCTGGACCCCCAAGCAGTGGGATTCACGTGAGACGTCGGCTGGCAGCATCCAGGGCAACTTCGTTCCCTACGTCTTCCTGACCGACAGCGATCGCGGCCTGTGCGTCTTCGCCGACACCGACAAGGGATGGATCCTCGACCCCAACGCCGCCACGCAGGAGTTCATCACCGAGGGAGACACCGTCACCCTGCGGTACAACTTCGTCACGCGGCCGGGCACGATCGACAAGCCCACCACGATCCAGTACGGCTGGATGGTCACCCCTCAGAAGCCCCAGCCTAAGGACTGGCGAGTGTATCACATCGGCGGCCTCAAGACGTTCCCGCAGCAGAAGTGCGTCATGTACGCCGACGGCAGCGACTGGGCCGTCGTCTACCCCTACTACTCCAGCCCGTTCCCGTGGCACTACGATATCTCCAAGGCCCACTTCGACACCTCGCGCACACGCGGCGTCGCCACCTGCGCGGGCAACATCATGCACTCCATCGGCCGCTACATGGACTACAAGAAGCGGCAGTTCAATCTGTATGACCCCGGGCGGCTGGTCGGCGGGCTGGCCGTCGACTGGGGTCAGGTCATGGGCGAGGTCGGCATGTGCGACGTGGCCCTGAGCAAAGGCCCCACCGACTTCCGCCTGTGGCACTGGGACCGCTGGATCAAGGAATCGGGGCTGACGGGCCTGTACTTTGACGAGACCTATCTCAGCGAGGACCGCAACTTCCTCACCGGCGGCGCGTACATCCTGCCCGACGGCCGCATTCAGCCCGGCTACCACTTCCTCGGCATGCGCGAGATGTCCAAGCGTCTGCGGTACCTCTTTGACTCGCACGGCATGAACGGCATGGACCAGGCTCGCCTGTTCTTCCACGTGACGGCCCAGGCGCCGGTCTACGCGTGGATGCCGGATTTTGGCATGGAGGGCGAGAACGTCGAGCCCACCAGCAAGGAAGACGATTACATCGAAGCCCTGCCCGCCTCGCGCCTGCGGGCCCTGGGCATGGGCCGAAACCTCGGCACCGTCTCGGTCGAGATGTGCCAGGCCTACAGCCACGGCAGCGGCGAACTGGCCCTTTACCTCGGCGCCCAGCAGGTCGGCTGGATGCTTGCCCACGACGTCATCCCCAACGACTCGCCTTTCTGGGACGTGCTGGCCCGCGAGAACGAGATGTGGCGTGAAGACATCACCTTCTTGCCCTACTGGAAGAAGGGCCTGGGCATCGGCAGCGACACCAAGGACGTGCTGGTCTCGGCGCACGTGCGGGCGGGCAACGCCCTGCTGTGGGTCGTCAACACCAGCCGCCAGGACGCCAAGGCCGCGGTGAACGTGGACCTGGCCAAACTCAAGCTGGACGGCTCCAAGGTCATTGCCTGCGATGCCGAGACGGGCGAGCGGGTGAAGATCGAGAACGGCAAGTTCGTCGTCGACGTGCCCGCCCGCTTCTGGCGCGCCATCCGCATCATGGAACGCCGCCAGCTTAAGGGCCACGAAACCTTCGTGGCGACCTTCGACGCCGAAGGCGCTGCCGAAGAGGCCGTGGGCTATCGCTACGGTCTCATCGGCAAGGGCGGATTGCTGGCCGTCGTCGACGGCGGCAAGAGCGGCAAGTGCGCGCCGCTCGATGGCGGTATCTGGTTTGAGACGCGCCTGCAGGCGCCGGCCGGCGGCGGCTCGTTCGCGTTCGATGTCAAGATCGATCCCAACGCCAGCGGCGCTGTAGTGAATTTCCAGGGCCTGTCCCTGGGCACCAGCAGGGGCAAGCTGACGCTGGCGGTCACGCAGCCGAAGATTGTGGATGAGCCCGTCAAGGGCAAGGACGGCAAGGTCGATGCAAACCTCCCGCCCAGGAAGGTGAACAGGCCCATCACCACCACGCTGGGGCAGGGCGCCTCATTGCTGTCCGCTGACTGGCACCGCGTGCAGATCAAGTGGCAGGGCAACAAGGTCCAAGTGCTGGTCGATGGCAAGGAGAGCATCGCCGCCAGCGTCCAAGGCGATATGCCCTTCCAGTCCTCCAATCGACGCGGGCATGACATCAACGACAACTACAAGCACCCGCTGCGCCCCTCGGCGCCTCGCGTTCAGTTCGGCAGCCTGCCCAACAGCTTCATCGACAACCTCGTGATGGAGAGCCCGGAATAGCGGTTGCCTCGATCGACTGCCCCCGCGCGCCGGCCGGGCCGCGGGGTGAAACACAGGCTCACACGCCACCCCCGCACCTCGAGACAGCCTTGAGGCGGGGGTGTGGTTTGCGCGGGCGCGTAAAAAAGGCCCGGATCTCTGGATTTCCGGGCCGGGGGACAATTCTGGGGAACTAGGATTTGAACCTAGACTAACTGATCCAGAGTCAGTTGTGCTACCGTTACACTATTCCCCAAGGTCTGCGGGGAAGCCGGAATGTCCCGGCTGGTCTCGCCAGTTTATACATCGCCGGGTTGAAGTCAATAGTCAATCAGCAGGAATCGAGACCGAAGGCCGATCCTTGAGGAGCGACGACGACCAAGGAATTGGCCGAGTCGGTGCCACCCCAAAACTCGTTTGGGGGTGAGAACGGCCACCCCTCGCGGCGCGTTCACCGGCCCAGCCTGAAGACCGAAGACCAATCGCCGAGGACCGATTGAGCTCGTTTCAGTATTGTTCATTCGGCCTCGGGGCACTCCCGGCGCAGGCGGGGCGACGGAACCCCCAGGCGGGGCGGGTCGTAAAATGGTTGACGGCTCGGGAAGAAAAGCAAAGACCATGGGCGAGACGCCCATGGGACGCACGGGCAGGAAGCTCAGGGCAAGATGCCCGGGCTACAGGCGGAAGACTGGCTTCGGGAGGTTGCAGGCCTATAATGGCCCGGAGTTTGCGACTCTTCCTACGTCTCCCAATAGGATTCTCATGTGAGGCAAGTTCGCCTGATATTGCTATGGGTTGCACTGGCGCTGTCCGCAGGCCTGGCCGGGCTGAGCGTGATCGGCTCGCTGCCGGACGCGCTGAAGCGGCTGGGCTTCGACGACCCGCACGCGTTTTTCAACTCCCCCCTGCTCATCGGCCTCTGGGGGGTTCTGCTGTTCGCCCTGGCCGCGAGCATCGTGCTGGACCCCAAGATCCTCACGCGGCCGTTCTCGCTGGCCATGCACCTCGGGCCGGCACTGGTCATCATCGGGGCCATGGTCGGTTCCGACATCGGCATCGGCATCGCCAACAAGATCACCGGCGCCAAGACCGTCCGCTCGGCCGAGATGGTCATCTTCAAGGGTCAGGCCAGCGACGAGCTTCTCGGGCGGCGGGACAACGCCTATGAGACGATCGGCAAGTTCCCCTTCCGCGTGCGTCTGGACGAGTTCCGCACCCTCTACTACCCTCCCAAGCCCTGGCCGCTGCTCTACATGCTGCCCAGCGACAACCCCGACAACTCCCGCTGGCCGCAGGGCAAGCTCGACTGGGTTCTCGGCCGCGAGCTCGTCGTGCCCGGCACCGATCTGCATGTGAAGGTGCTGGAGTACATCCCCAGCGCCTGCGCGACCTACGCCAACGGCATCGCCGGGCGGCTGGTTATCACCACGCGGGATGGCAACACGGTCGAACTGCCCGCACAGGCCGGCCAGGAGGCCAAGCTCGCCGAGCCCAACGTCACCGTCCGCATCGAGCAGGTCTACAGCCGCCTTCAGGCCATCAGCGAGGGCGGCACGATGCGGGTCGTGAACGACGCCAACTCCAACGAGAATCCCGGCGTCTCCGTCTCGATCACCCCGGCCGAGGGCGAGCGTATGACGCGGTACGTCCTGGCCCGGACCAGCATGCACAAAGCCGATGCGATGGGCCTGCAACTGACGTACGTCCGCAACGCCGCGACGGCGGTTCCCGACCCCGCAACCCAGCGGCCGGCGATGAAGCTGGAGTACTGGCGCCCGCCCGGCGAGCCGCGCCAGGCGTGGGTGATCGTCGACCCCCTTGCCACCTTCGCCGGGGCCGATGCGGGCGACGCCCATCTCGTCCTCGCCCAGCCGGAAACGCCGCCCATGCAATGGGAAAGCCACATCACGCTCCTGGAAGGCGACAAGGAGGTCGGGGGCGGCGTGGTCTCGGTGAACCACCCGCTGCGCGTGGCCGGCTACGACCTTTACCAGCAAAGCTACGACCGCGAAGGCGGCCGCTACACCGTGCTCGGCGTCGTCAGCACCAGCGGCCTGACGTGGGTGTGGGTGGGCTTCGCCTTGCTGTGCGTCGGCGTGTTCGGACACTTCTGGATCATCCCGATCGTGCAGCGCTTCCGGAGGCCCGGCGATGGCAATTAAAGACACGCTGCTGGGCAGCATGATCTACGCGACGATGGCCCTGTGGGCCGCGGCGGCACTGCTCTTCCTGGCCGCGTGGATCACGACGCCCAAAGGCGTCCGCAGGCCCTTCGGTTTGCTGGCGATCGCGGGCGAGCTGCTCTTCGCCGCCGGCTCGGCCGTGATGGTCGCAGCCTTCGTCGAGCGGTGGCGCGAGGTGCAGCACCCGCCGCTGCAGAACATGTTCGAGGTGTTCGTTTCCCTGGGCATGCTGATGTGGCCGCTGTGGGCGTTCTGCCGGTGGTTCCTGGGCGCCCGCGGGGCCGCGATCAACGTGCTGCTGGGGCTGGCGGTGCTGTTCCCGGCGGGCTTCGTCTTCCACGCCGAGCCCCAGACGCTGCCGCCCGTGCTGCGAAGCTGGCTGTTCGTGCCGCACGTGGCCACGTACATGGTCGCGTATGTCGTGCTGCTGCTGGCGGCGGCGCAGGCCATCATGCACCTGGGCTCTGTGCGCGACAGCCTCAACAGGGGGGCGCAGTACGAGCGCGCGACCTACAACATGATCCGCCTGGGCTTCCCGCTGCTGACGCTGGGGCTGGTGCTGGGGGCGGTGTGGGGCAAGCTCGCCTGGGGCGACTACTGGCAGTGGGACCCCAAGGAGTTGTGGTCGCTGACGAGCTGGCTGGCGTACATCGCCTACCTGCACCTCCGCAGCCTCTACGGCGAGCGGTTCGCGCGGGCCAACAGCATCATCGCCATCGTCGGCGGCCTGCTGGTCATCGCGACGCTGCTGTGGGTGAACCTCGGCAGGATCTTCGGCGGAGGGATGCATTCCTATGCATCGTGAGCGCGAATGAATTCGATCTTGAACATGCTCAACTGGCTGGGGCCGCTGGCGTACCTGGCGCTGCTGATCGACTACGGCGCGAGCTTCCTCCTGCGCACGCGCAGCCAGGGCCGCAGCATCCTGCTGCCTATCGTGGTGGCCGCGCACGCGGGGGCCCTGGCGCTGCTGGGCTGGCACCTGGGGCGCATGGTGCCGGCGAACAATTACGAGGTGCTCTCGGTGCTGGCGGCGGGCACGGCGGCGATGTACTGGCTGGTGGAACTGGGCACGCGCGATCGCCGCACCGGCGCGTTCGTGCTGCTGGTGGTGTTCCTGCTGCAGTACACGGCGTCGATCTTCCTTCGCGGGGAGTTGAGCGGCTCGCCCGCGCCGTCGGCCCCGGCGGGGTGGCACGTCATCCCGGCGATGGTAGCGTATACGGGCTTCACGATCTCGGCCATTTACGGCGTGCTGTACATCTGGGCCCGCCGCGACCTCAAGCAGCGGCGGTTCGGCATCCTCTTCGACCGCCTGCCGTCGCTGGACCTCCTGGGCGTGATGAACTGGCACGCGATGGTCGCGGGATTCGCCTTCATGACGCTCGCGATCGTCTCGGGCGCGTTGATGTACAGCCACTCGCCGTCGGCGGCCGGCGTCATGACGGCCAACGTCTTTATCAAGGTCTTCGCCGGCATCACGGCGTGGGTGATTTACGCCGGCGCTTTGGTCGGCAAGTTCGTACAGAAGTGGGACCGCGCCCGCGTGTGCCGGGTGACGGTGGTCGGGTTCGTCGTCGTCGCCACCATGCTGGTGGCCGGCGTGGTCCTGTCGTAGGAAGTACTATGGCCATAGCGGTAATCGGTGTTGATTTTCGCACGGCGCCCGTGGGCGTGCGCGAGCAGCTTGCGCTGTCGCCGGCCCAGGCCTTGCGCCTGCTGCACACCATCGCGGCCGAGAGGATGTTCGCCGAGGCCGCCGTCCTTAGCACGTGCAACCGGACCGAGTTCTACTTCGTCGCCCCCCACCGCGAGCCCAAAAGCCTCCACCACCTGCTGGGGCACGTGGCCGCCATCAAGGGCACGCCGCCGGTGGTCGATCACACCGTCTTCTTCCACCACGCCGGCGAGGCAGCCGCCGAGCACCTGTTCCGCGTGGCGGCCTCGCTGGAGTCGCAGGTCGTCGGCGAGCACGAGATCATGGGCCAGGTCAAGGACGCCTACCGCCTGGCATGCGAGGCCCGCACGGCCGGGTTCCTCGTGCACAAGCTGATGCACTGGGCGTTCCGCGCGGGCAAGCGTGCCCTGAGCGAGACGGCCCTGGGCCAGGGCACGGCCAGCGTGTCGCAGGCGGCGGTGAACCTCGCCCGGCAGATCTTCCAGACGCTGGCGGGCAAGACGGCGCTGCTGGTGGGCGCGGGGCAGACGGCGGAGCTTGCGGCCCAGGCCCTGGTGCGGGCGGGCGTGACGCGGCTGATCGTGGCCAACCGCACCGTCGCCAACGCGCAGCAGCTGGCCGACCGCTTCATCGAATGGCATCGTCAGGAGGCCAAGGCCGCCCCGCCGACGCTCGACGGCAAGCCGATCAAGTGCCCGGCCCTGATCAAGCTGCTGGCCAACTGCCAGCTGAAGCAGTATCTTCAGCCCCCGCCCGCCCCGCCGCTGTCGGCGACGGCCGTGGGGCTCGACGCGATCCCCCAGGCGATCGCGCAGGCGGACCTGGTGATCTCGTCCACGGGCGCCCCCGAGCCGGTGCTGACGCACGCGTCGCTGGGGGCTGTGCTGGCCAAGGGCGGTCGGCCGCTCCTGATGATCGACATCGCCGTGCCGCGCGACATCGACCAGCGCCTGGGCGACCTGGACAACGTCTTCCTGTACAATATCGACGGGCTGGAGTCGCTGGTGGCCGCCAACCTCGAGCGGCGGCGGCTGGAGATCCCCCGCGCCGAGGCGATCGTCGCCGACGAGGTGCGGGCATTCGGCGACTGGCTGGCCTCGCTGGGCGTGGTGCCCACGATCAAGTTGCTCGAGCAGCGGTTCACGGCCGTGCAGCAGGCGCAGATCGAGCGGTACCAGGGCCAGTTCCCGGCCTCGCACCGCCAGCAGTTGCAGGAGTTCGCCCGGGCCCTGTGCGGCAAGATCCTGCACGATCCGATCAGCTTCCTGCGGACCGCCAACGGCAGCGAGGGCGAGGTGGACCTGTCGGCGGTGAGCACGCTGCGGCAGATCTTCAAACTGGATTCGACAGAGGAGTCGTCTTGAGAACGATCCGCATAGGCACCCGGGGTTCCGACCTGGCGCTGTGGCAAGCGCGGTGCGTCCGCGACGCGCTGCTGGCGGCGCACAAGGACCTGGCCGTCGAGCTGGAGATCATCTCCACGCGCGGCGACAAGGTCCTGGACGTCTCGCTGCAGAAGGTCGGCGGCAAGGGCCTGTTCACCAAGGAAATCGAGGACGCCCTGCTGCAAGGCACGGTGGACCTGGCCGTGCACAGCCTCAAGGACCTGCCCACGCAGACGGCCGACGGGCTGGCCATCGCGGCGGTGCTGGAGCGGGAAGACCCCGCCGACGCCGTGATCTCCAGGGACGGCCGCCTGCTGGCCGCCCTGGGCCGCGGCGCGCGGGTGATGACCGGTTCGCTGCGGCGCGAGGCGCAGCTGCGGCACGCGAGGCCGGACATCGAAGTGCTGCCGCTGCGAGGCAACGTGCCCACCCGCGTCCGCAAGTTCCGCGAGGCCGGGGCCGACGCCGTGCTGCTCGCCCGCGCGGGCCTGGTGCGGCTGGGAATGGGCCACCTGGTGACCGAGCGCCTGGACCCGGCGAAGTTTCTGCCCGCCTGCGGACAGGGCGCGATGGCCGTGGAGGTCCGCCAGGGCGACGCGGCGGTGGCGGAATTCTGCAGACCGCTCGATCATTTTGCCACCCGGCTCTGTACATATGCAGAGCGGGCGTTCCTGGCGGCGATGGGCGGCGGCTGCCAGGCCCCCATCGGCGCCTATGCGCGTTTCGCCGGCGGCGAGACCGTGCCCACAATGACGGCCATGGTGGCCAGCCTCGACGGCGGGCGGATGTTCGCCCGCACGCTGGCGGCGTCGGCGGCGACCGAAGAGGCCGCCGCAGCGCTCGCCCGCGAGCTGGCCCGGCAGATCGCCGCCGAAGGCATCGACGACATCATCAACCAGGTTGAGCACCAGCCCAAGCTCAGCCACGAGAACCCGTAGGACCCTGCCCGCAGCGTGGGCGTCGCCCATGGGTCCGGCGGCCAGGCCGGCGTGCTGCGTGGCCAACGGCTCTGGAGGGAGCGATTATGATCGGCATATCGAAACTATATTGCGGCACGGTGGAAGCGTCCGACGTGCTGCGTTACGGCGGCGACAGCAAGAAGCTGCCCAGCCACCTGCTGCAGTTCTCGGCCGACAAGAAGCCGGTGGTGGTGTGGAACTGCACCCGCCGCTGCAACCTTCGCTGCGTGCACTGCTACAGCAAGAGCCGCGACGTGTGCTACAGCGGCGAGCTGACCACCGACGAGGGCTTCGCCCTGCTGGACGACCTGGCCCGCTTCGGCGCGCCCGTCGTGCTGTTCTCCGGCGGCGAGCCCCTGATCCGCCCCGACCTGCCGCAGCTGGCGCAGCGGGCCCGCGAGCTGGGCCTGCGGGCGGTGATCTCCACCAACGGCACGATGATCGACCAGCCGATGGCCGAGCGTCTCCGTGACATCGGCCTCAGCTACGTGGGCGTGTCGCTCGACGGCATGCGCGAGACGAACGACAAGTTCCGCGGACAGGCCGGCGCGTTCGACAAGGCACTGGCGGGCATCCGCCACTGCATCAAGGCGGGCGTGAAGGTGGGCCTGCGGTTCACCATCAACCGCCGCAATGCGGCCGACGTGGGGAATATCTTCACGCTGCTGCGGGATGAGAACATCCCGCGCGTCTGCTTCTACCATCTCGTCTACGCCGGCCGCGGCACCAAGCTCATGGCCGAGGACCTGGGCCACGAGGAGACCCGCCGCGTGGTGGACCTGATCATCGACCGCACGGCCGAGCTTCACGCCCAGGGCCTGCACAAAGAGGTGCTGACGGTGGACAACCACGCCGACGGCCCGTACCTGTACATGCGGCTGCTGCGCGAGAAGAACCCCCGCGCCGCCGACGTGATGAAGCTGCTGAAGATGAACCGGGGCAACAGCTCCGGCAGCGGCATCGGCTGCGTGAGTTGGGACGGCAGCGTGCACCCCGACCAGTTCTGGCGGCACGAGAGCCTGGGCAATGTCCGCGAGCGGAAGTTCTCGGAGATATGGACCGACCTGTCCAACCCGCTGATGGCCAAGCTCAAGGACAAGCGGCCTTACGTGACGGGGCGCTGCGCCCGCTGCCAGTTCCTGGACATCTGCGGCGGCAACTTCCGCGTCCGGGCCGAGGCCGCCACCGGCGACCTCTGGGCCCCCGACCCCGCCTGCTACCTCAGCGACGAGGAGATCGCAGAAACCACCTTGCCCACCGAACCCGTCGAGGTCGAACCCTGACCGGCGGACCAGGCCGCGGCCCTTCGGGGCCGCCACGCGAAAACAACTATGCATCATCACGGACACGCAGATGACAACTCGAACACGCCGCGGCTGATCGCCTGGGAGGTGACGCGGACGTGCCTGCTCAATTGCCAGCACTGCCGCGCCGCCGCCAGCCGCAACGTGTGCGCCGACGAGTTCTCCACCGAGGAATGCTACAAGCTGCTGGACAATATCGCCTCCTTCGCCAAGCCCATCATCATCCTCACCGGCGGTGAGCCGATGTTGCGGCCGGACATCTACGACATCGCCAGGCACGCCCGCAAGCTGGGCCTGCCGGCGGTAATGGCCCCCTGCGGGCTGCTGCTCAACCCGGATACGGCGGCAAAGATCATGGACGCCGGCATCCGCCGGATTTCGCTCTCGCTCGACGGCGCTGACGCGGCCACGCACGACGCGTTCCGCGGCTTCGCGGGCTCGTTCCAGGGCGTGATGGACGGCATCGCCGCCGCGCGGGCGGCCGGGCTGGATTTCCAGATCAACACCACGATCAGCCGGCACAACTTCGCGCAGGTGCAGGCGATCCTCGACCTGTCGATCCAGTTGGGGGCGTCGGTCTTCAACCCGTTCCTGCTGGTGCCCACCGGCCGCGGGAAAGAGCTGATCGACCAGGAGCTGTCGGCGGCGCAGTACGAAGAGGCGCTGCAATGGCTGGCGCGGCAGCAGACGCGAAAGGATATCCAGATTCGCGTGACGTGCGCGCCGCATTACCAGCGAATCCTCCGCCAGTGCGGCGGCGGCGCGGTCGAGCATGCCTCCAAGGGCTGCATGGGCGGCAAGGGCTTCGCGTTCATCTCGCACGTGGGCAAGGTGCAGATCTGCGGATTCCTGGAGACCGAGTGCGGCGACGTGCGCAAGGAGAACTACGACTTCCGCCACATCTGGGAGACCAGCAAGGTCTTCCTGCAGATGCGCGACGTCGATTCCTATCGCGGCCGGTGCGGCTACTGCGAGTTCCGCAAGGTGTGCGGCGGCTGCCGCGCCCGCGCCCACGCCATCACCGGAGATTACCTGGGCGAGGAACCGTTCTGTATCTACCAGCCCAAGCGGCGGGCCGGGGGCTCCCCGGGGGCGGCGACCAATGACCGGCACCCGGAGCTGACGCCGCTGGACAAGAAGATCCTCGGGGCGATCCAGTCGGATTTCCCGCTGGCACTGCGGCCCTATGACGTGCTGGGCGAGCGGCTGGGCATTGAGCCCGGCGACCTGCTCGCCCACGTCAGCCGGCTGATGCACGAGGGCTACATCCGCCGGCTGGGGGCCGTCTTCGACGCCCGCCACCTGGGCTACTGCTCGACGCTGGTGGCGGCGAAGATCCCGCCCGACCGCCTCGACAAGGTGGCCGCGATCGTCAGCGAACTGCCGGGCGTGACGCACAATTACCGCCGCGACCATGCCTACAACCTGTGGTTCACGCTCACCACCCGCAGCGAGCCCGAGCGCAACGCGATCCTCGACGACCTGCGCCGCCGCACCGGTCTGGCCGGCTTTTACAGCCTGCCAGCCCTGGCGATGTACAAGTCGCGGGTGCAGTTCTGGCAGGAGACGGAGGTCTCGCCCGCGCCGGCGGCCGCCGAATCGCCGGCGGTCGAACTGGACGAGTGGCAGAAGGAACTCGTGCGACGGCTGCAGGCGTCGCTGCCGCTGGTGGAGGACCCCTTCACGCTCATCGCGGGGCGCCTGGGGCTGGACGTGCTCCGCGTGCTGCACCAGGCGAGCGAGTGGCTGGCCGCGGGCGTCATCCGCCGCATCGGCGCGGTGGTCTTTCATCGCCGCCTGGGCTTCAACGCCAACGGCATGGCCGTCTTCAACGTGCCGATCGACCGCGTCGACGAACTGGGGCAGCGGCTGGCCGAGCACGCGATGGTCTCGCACTGCTACCACCGCCCCTCGATGCCGGGCTGGCCGTACAACCTCTTTGCGATGGTGCACGGCCAGAGCGAAGACGAGGTCCGCCGCTTCGTCCAGCGCGTCGCCGGCGAACTCTCGCTTGGCGACTACGACATTCTTTTCTCAACCGCCGAGTACAAGAAAGTCTCGATGGAGTACTTCATCGAGAAGTGATCGCCCCTCGTGGCACAGCTTTGTCAGGCTGCGCGGCAAAGCTTGACCTGTCACATCGAACTATTTCGCCGATCTGCGACCCTCGCCGCGGCATCAATCGTACTAATCGGACCGCGTCGCCGCTGCACCCACGTCATGGCGGCGCGATCAAAGCGTAGTTTGTTTCCGGAGTTCCCTTGGAGGCTAGGCAATGATTCGCGTCCCGCTCCACATCTTTGTGCTGTGTGCCCTGATCTGCGTGCCGGCCGTGGCGTCGGCCCAGTCTGCAGCCAGCGGCGCGGACCTGTACGCCACCAGCTGCCAGAGCTGCCACGGCGCGTTGACGACGACGAACAAGCGGGGCGCGACGCTCGAGCGGACGCAGTCGGCCATCAACAGCAACATCGGCAGCATGGGCGTGTTGAGCAACCTGACCGCCGCCGAGCAGGAGGCGATCGCCGCGGC
Source organism: uncultured Planctomycetaceae bacterium (assembly GCA_964616985.1). Lineage (GTDB taxonomy): Bacteria > Planctomycetota > Phycisphaerae > SM23-33 > SM23-33 > CAZTVF01. The sequence goes on along the minus strand of CAZTVF010000020.1, from coordinate 20,369 downwards.
GCTGGCCAACCCCGCCGCGGCGCCGGCGGACGCGGGGGCAAGATCGACGCTGGATCCGGCGCCCTCCCCCTCGCCCAGCCCCGCCCCGGTGCCCAAGGGCGACTTTGTCATCCTGGCCTGGGACGACTTGGGCATGAACATGCAGAGCAAGAACTTCTCCGAGATGTCCCTGCTGCCGCCGGGCAACACGCTGATGGCGCAGGTGATCAAGAAGGGCGCCCCGCCGGCCGTGGTCACCGAGGGCGTGGGCCTGAGCTACAGCATCGACAACAACGCCAGCGTCGTCGGCAAGACCAACTTCTGGACCTACGCATCGCAACTGTTCGACAAGTCCGTCGCCACCGGCGTCGGCCTGACCGGCAACGGCCTGGCCGGCAAGTTCGAGGTGGCCGGCAGCGCCTTCGCCGCCACCGGCGTGCCCGTGCTGCCGCTGAACGACCCGATGACGTGGGACCCCTACCAGCATGCGACGGTGAAGCTGGTGAACTCGCAGGTGTCGGCCCCGGTGGTCACGCCCGCATCGGACGAGATCAACTGCTCCAACTGCCACAGTTCCGGCTCGGTGGCGGCGCAGGGCATCGATACGCCCTCGGTCGAGGGCAACATCCTGACGCTGCACGACAAGCAACACGGCACGTCACTGATGAACTCCCGCCCCATCTCCTGCAGCCAGTGCCACAGCGACAACCTCGTCGGTAGCCAGGGCGTGCCCAGCGCGCCGTCGCTGTCGCTGGCGATGCACGTGAAGCACGCGAGCATGAACCCCCAGCCGGGCTGCTACGAGTGCCACCCGGGCGTCAAGACGCAGTCGGCCCGCAGCGCGATGACCGGCATGAGCGAGTGCACCAAGTGCCACGGCAATCTCGAAACCATGGCCAAGGATCTTAACAACGGGCGCAAGCCCTGGCTGGACCAGCCCAGCTGCACGCAGTGCCACACCTCCGACGCCAACACCGGCGGCAGCCTGTATCGCAAGTCCATCGGCCACGGCGGCGTGGCCTGCGCGGCCTGCCACAACAGCCCGCACGCGTGGACCCCCTCCGTGCGTACGGACGACAACGCCCAGGTGGCCGCGTTGCAGGATTCGAACCGGCCGCTCGGCAAGTGCAGCGTCTGCCACACCGACAACCGCATCGGCGCAAAGCCGCCGCACAACCGCATCGGGCTGATCGCCGACGGCATTGCCGCGTCATCGCCCCAGCCCTCGCCGACCGCCAATCCGTCGCCGGCCACGGCCGTCAACTGCAGTCAGTGCCATGGCGACAATCGCAGCGGGCCGCTTCCGCGGAATCATCCCCAGATCCCGGGAGATAAAACAACGACCAGCAGCGGCGGCGACACCGCCATCAACTGCAACCAGTGCCACAGCGGCCGAAGCGGCCCCCTGCCCAACGACCACCCGAGCATCAACGGCTCCGGCGGCGGCGATGATGATGACGGAGATGATGACGAAGAAGATGACGATGGAGATGATGATCGCGCACGTATGGGCGGCGACGGTGGAACCACCGGCGGCACGAGCACCGCTGTGAACTGCAACCAGTGCCACAGCGGCCGAAGCGGCGCGCTGCCCAAAGACCACCCGCGCATCAGCGGCCAAACGACGTCCACACGCGGCGGCGGGACGACGACCACCGGTGGCGGCGGCACGGCAGCGACTAGCTGCAGTCAGTGCCACGGCGATGGGCGAAGCGGGGCCCTGCCGCGGAACCATCCAAGCATCGGCGGCGGGACAACAACCACCGCGACCGGCGGCACAACGAGCAGCGGCGGCGGAGCAGCCATCAACTGCAACCAGTGTCACAGCGGTCGAAGCGGCGCGTTGCCGAGGAATCATCCCAACATCGACGGCTCCACAACCGGCGGCACTACGACCACGGCCATCAACTGCAACGAGTGCCACAGCGGTCGAAGCGGCCCCCTGCCCAACGATCACCCGAGCATCAACGGCAGCGGCGGTGGAGATGACGATGACGATGAAGAGGACGACGACTGACGAACCGATCACACCCGCCGGCGGGTTTCCGCGTGTGCCAGATCGGTGCCACCCCCAAACTCGTTTGGGGGTGAGAACAGCCACCGAGCCGATGCTCGAGAGATACTCGGCACAGCTCACAGCCCATTGAGCTTGTGCTTCGATGCACTCGGGAAAGAGGCTGAACTCGGTGCCGCCTTCGCACCCCCAAACGAGTTTGGGGCTGGCACCATCGTGGACCAAGCATGGGATTGGCCACGGCCAGTTAGTGCACACGTCCGCTTCACTATGGAAGCTGGGCGAGCGGCATGCTATCCTCACTCCCGGACCAGTTAACCCGCATTTACTTCCCTGGGAAAAGGAACAGTCAATGCCATTGAATCTCGTCCGTCGGGCGCAGCGCGCGCTCATCGTGCTTGCTTTGATCGTGGTCCCTCTCTGCGCGCCGGCCCTGGCCGCGGCCACAACGGCCGAGCCTTCGGCCCTGCCCGCCGTGGAGCAGGTCCAGAAGTACGAGCGGGCCATCCACGTGATGGCCATGCTGCTGGTGGGCTTCGGTTTTCTCATGGTCTTCGTCAAGCGTTACGGCCGCTCGGCCCTGACGGCGACGTACCTGCTGACGGCCGCGGCCGTGCCCCTGTACTTCCTGCTCAACGGCGCCGGCCTCTTCGGCCACGCCGAAGAGAAGATCGCCGACCGCCTGCTGCTGTCGGAATTCGCCGCCGCTAGCCTATTGATCTGTGCCGGGGCGGTGCTGGGGCGGCTCAAGATGTGGCAGTACATCCTGCTGGCCGTCATCTTCGTCCCCTGCTACATGGCCAACGAATGGGTCGTGGCCAACGGCGGCCTGGGCCTGCTGGCGGAGGGGGCGTTCCTCGACACGGGCGGCTCGATCATCATCCACGCGTTCGGCGCGTTCTTCGGCTTCGGCATGCTGCTCACCATGACGACGCGGCAGGAGTTCGACACGCCGCTGGAGTCCGACGCCGCCGCCGACCGCTTCTCGCTGCTGGGCAGCATGGTGCTGTGGGTCTTCTGGCCGAGTTTCTGCTCGGCCCTGGTGCCCGCCGCCGACGTGCCCAACACGGCCGTCAACGTCATCTTCGCCTTGTGCGGCTCGACGCTGGCGACCTACTTCGCCACGGTGGGCCTGAGGCGAAAGATCTCCCCGGCCGACATCGCCAACGCCACGCTGGCCGGCGGCGTGGCCATCGGCTCGATCTGCGCCAAGCCCGACTTCTTCGCCGGCGCGCTGGTCGTCGGCGCCGCGGCCGGCCTGATCTCGACGTTCGGCTTCGCCTACATCCAAGGCCGCCTGCAGAACGTCATCCGCAAGATGGACACCTGCGGCGTGATGTACCTCCACGGCCTGCCGGGCCTGCTGGGCGGGTGCGTCGCGGCCGCCTTCACCAGCACGCCCAGCGTGCAGATGATCGGCATCGGCATCAGCGTGGCCGCCGCCCTGGTGACCGGCTTCATCACCGGCAAGGTCGTCTCCGCATTCGGTCGCCGCAAACTGGGCTACTGCGATTCGGCCGAGATGATCGTCGAGGTCGAGTAATCGAATCCGGGACGTGTACCCGTATCTGTTGGGTGGCGTGGTTGATGAGCCCCGCAGGGACGACTGAGAATAGCCCGGCGTTTGACGGCGGCTTGCCGTTCGGCGCTGTCAAATCCGGGTGACGCCTGGAGCTTTTACAGCGCTGAACGGCAAGCCAACGCCAAAGCCTTACTCCCAGATCCAACGATGGAGACTATTGAACTTCAGCGGTCCCGAAGGGGCTCATAGGACAACATCAGCACGTCTAGTTTTCCGGATGGTGCTTGGCGTCGAGGTATGGCATCCAGTAGCGGTAGGCAAGCTCGGGCCGGCGGAGGTGGCCGCCCTTGATCTGATGACGCTGGGCCAGCTTGCACTTGTTCATGCGGAGATACTCGAAGGCCTCCCAGCCGGGATCGCGCAGGGCCAGGTCGTCGCTGCCCCAGAAGAGCACGACGGGCAGCCTGCGAACCTGGTCGGTGATCTCGATCTTCTCCTCGAACATCTTCACATCGCTGTTGCACGCCCGGGCGATGAGCATGTTGAAGCGGGTCGGGTTTCGCAGCCCGGTGTAGTACATCGAATAGCCGCCGGCGGAGAAGCCCGTCAGCAGCACGGATTTGCGGTCGACGCGGTACTTGCCGCACACGTCGTCCATCACGGCCAGGATCACGCGCTCGTCGGTCTCCAGGTCGCGGTACCAGCTCTCGCGGCTGAGCCGGACGATGCCCTGGCTGCTCTTGAGATAGGGGCACACGACGATGAAGCCCTTTTCCTCGGCCAGGGCCTTCCATTCCTTGACCTGGGCGGTGTAGGTGTCCCAGGGAATCGTGCCATGCAGCGAGACGACCATCGGCCACTCGCGGTCGTCGCCGTAGCTGCTGGGGACGTAGATCCAGTATTTCTCGCCGGTGGAGGGTTCGGTGGCCACCAGCTGCGACACCGGCGTGTCCTGCGACTGCGTGACGGGGCACCCCGCCAGCATCGTCAGAAGCGGCAGCAGGGCGAGGCAGGCCAGCGAGATGAGATTTCTTTCCATTTTCAACCTAACGATCCGATGTTTTCTCTATCCAATGTACGTAGCGGAGTATAGTCCATCTGCGCCGAAACGCGAAACGCGTTTTTGCGGAAGTTGGCATGTTGTGGTATGCTGGCGAAATCCGCGGCGGTCCCCGGGCCGCTTCCGCGAGTGAAGTGAGAAAGCCATGTCCGTTGGTGGTAAGTCCATCGCGATAGCACTGCTGGCGATTACGATTGCTGCTGCGCCCGCGGCGGCGCTATCGCCCGACCAGGTGCTGGTCGTGGGAAACTCCGCCAGTGCCGACTCCGTCGCCCTCGCGCAGTACTACGCCGAGGCCCGGGGCATCCCCGCCGGCAACATCGTCCTGGTCAAGACCACCACCGAGTACGACATCACCCGCGACGCCTACGACACGCAGATCCGCGCCCCGCTGATCGCGGCGATGCAGGAGCGACACCTCACCGACAAAATCCGCTGCATCTGCCTCATCTGGGGCGTGCCCGTCCGCGTGGGCGCTGCCCCGGCGGCAGCCGACGACGGGGGCCTGGCCGCCGTCCAGAAGGCCGCCTACCGCGAAGCCCACGCCCGCCTCCTGGCCGACAGCGAATACCTCGCCACCGTCGCCGTCAAGTTCCCCCGCAACGTTCCCGCCGAGCTCAAGCCGCTGGAACGGCTGTTCGGGCCGCTGGGGGCAGCGGGGTCGGTGCACGCGTCGGTGAAGCTCGACGACCTCAAGGAACAGATCATCACCGCCCTGGTGCACAGGCAGGCGGCCGTGGCGGCAATCAACGATCCCGACCGCCGGCTGATCGCGTCGCGACAGTTGATGGCGCTGTACCTGGACGTGCAGGGCCTGCGCGGGCTGATCAGCTACATCGAGGTCGCCCGCCCCGCCGCCGCCCCGCCGCTCGAGGAACTCAAACGCCAGTTGGCCCAGGCAGAGCAGGACCTGGCCGCCAACACCCGCCAGCCCCTGACCGCCGCGACGCTCAAGCAGCGGCTGGCCCTGCTGGAAACCACCGGCGGGTTGGCGCTGGCCGCGTTCTACAACGACAGCCCGCCCGCCCCGAGCGAGACCACTCCCCACAAAGCCACGATCCGAACGCCACGAAAAGATGCCTCCGTCGATAGCGAACTCTCGCTGCTGCTGTGCGGGCAATACGAACTGGACGGGCCGCTGTCAAACCCGCTGCACTGGGAGGCGATCGTCGTCCAGCCGCCCCCGGTGCTGATGACCGCCCGCATCGACGGGCCCACGCGGGCCGATGCCCTGAGGCTGATCAAGAATTCCATCAGGGCCGAGAAGGCGGGCCTCCGCGGCAAGATGTATGTGGACGCCGGCGGGCCGGTCGCCGAGTACGACCGCCGCCTCAAGCGGCTCTACCGCATGGTCCGCACCGAGACGCAGATGGAGGCCGTGCTGAACGAAAACGACACGGTCTTCGCCCCCCGCAGTTGCCCCGAGGCAGCCTTGTACGTCGGCTGGTACAGCCCGCAGCGCTACGTGCCGTCGATGATGTGGGTGCCCGGGGCGGTGGCGTGGCACGTGTCGAGCTTCGAGGCCCAGCGCCTGCGCGACGCCGACAGCCTCAACTGGTGCCCGCAGATGATCCGCAACGGCGTGGCCGCCACCATCGGGGCCGTGAACGAACCCACCCTGGGTGCCTTCCCCGTGCCCGAGGAGTTCTTCTACCTGCTGCTGACGGGCAAGTACACGGTCGCCGAGGCCTACTGGCGCACCATGCCGCACACCAGCTGGCGGCTGACGCTCATCGCCGACCCGCTCTACAACCCCTTCGCCGCCGCCCCCCGAATCGCCGTCGAAGACCTGCCCAAGAACCTCCGCCCGCAGGAGTAATCCTTCACGATTGAACCTGGGAGTAAGGCTATGGCAGCGGCTTGCCGTTCGGCGCTGTCAAATCCGGGTGACGCCTGGGGCTTCTACAGCGCCGAACGGCAAGCCGCCCTCAAACGCAATCAGGCAATCATGAGGCTAGAAACACCGCGGGCCCGCCAGGAGGTTCCTGACGAGCCCGCGTGTTTGCTGCGGCAGCACAGCCGAAGCTGTGTTGCGTGATTTACAGGGCGGCGATGCGCTGGATGAGGTCGGCCGAGCGGTTCGAATAGCCCCACTCGTTGTCGTACCACATCGTGACCTTGACCATGTCGTTGTCCATGACCATGGTGTTGGTCGAATCGAAGATCGAGCTGTGCGGGTTGCCCACGATGTCGCTGGAGACGATGGGGTCCGTCACGTACTCGAGGATGCCCTTGAGGGCGCCTTCGGCGGCGGCGCGCATCATCTCGTTGATCTCTTCAACGCTGGTCTTGCGGGCGGCCATGAAGGTCAGGTCGGTGATCGAGCCGGTGGGCACGGGAACCCGCAGGGCGTAGCCGTGCAGCTTGCCCTTCAGGGCCGGGATGACCTCGCCGAGGGCCTTGGCGGCACCGGTGGTCGAGGGCACGATGTTCAGCGCGGCGGCGCGGCCACGACGCTTGTCCTTGTAGGGCATGTCCAGGATGGCCTGGTCATTGGTGTAGGCGTGGACGGTCGTCATCAGGCCCTTGACGATGCCGATCTTCTCATGCAGGATCTTGCAGGCCGGGGCCAGCGAGTTGGTCGTGCAGGAGGCATTGGAAATCGTCTTGAGGCTGGCGTTGAGCAGGTTGTCATTCACGCCCAGAACGATCGTCGCATCGGGCTTGTCCTTGGCCGGGGCCGACAGCAGGACGCGCTTGGCGCCCGCCACCAGGTGGCTGTCGTAGCCGGGCTTGCCATCGGCGATCTTGGCCGTGAAGCGGCCGGTGGACTCCAGAACCACGTCGACGCCCATCTGGCCCCAGGGCAGCTTGGCGGGGTCCTTCTCGGCGACGATGGGGATTTCCTTGCCGTTGACGACGATGGCGTTCTGCTTGGCGACGACCTTGCCCGGGAAACGGCCCTGGGTCGAGTCATACCGCAGCATGTACGCCAGCATGTCGGCGTCGAACAAGTCATTGATCGCGACCACGTCGAACACTTCGGGCTTTTCCGCCATCACGCGGAAGACCAGCCGGCCGATGCGTCCGAAACCGTTGATGCCTACTTTCACTGCCATGATAATCGTTGCTCCTTTCAGGGATATCGATCGTAAGTCTGCCTGGCGCCACCACGGGCGAACCGTGCCCGGCGGCCTGTGAAGAAAGAGAAAGATTATTTGCCCCCGGCCCCGTTGTCAATCGTTTTTCGTCCCGGGTTTTGCCTGCGTGTGCCCAAAGTTTCTGGCATGCCGCATTCGGATCGAAAGCTGACCGCAGAGGCACAGAGGCCACCGTGCTGGGCCCGAAGGGCCGCAAGGCGCGTAGCCGGGGGCAAAGCCGTCCCGGCCGCAGCCCCCGGAACAGCCCCAGGTAGATCGCCGCCCCAGCGGGGCGGCTCCAACCCTTGGCCGCCGACTGCCTGCCCCACCAGCCGTCCCGCTGGGGCGGCGGATCATTGAGCCGCATATCCGGGTGCCATTTTTAGCCCCGCAGGGGCAAAAGCATGGCACCCATCGCCACGAGCGATTCACGTACCGCTGCACGTTCTGCTTCTGGGCGATGAACTCTCCGGCGCCGGATGCTATAATCCGCGAATGGACATCATGAACGAGAGTCTGCCGTGGTACGCCGCCGGCCTGGCGTTTGAGTGCATTCAGTGCGGGCGTTGCTGCGCCGGGCCCGGCGAGGGCTACGTCTGGGTGACCGATGAGGAGATCGCGGACATCGCGAAATTCCTCAACCTCTCCGTCGCCCAGATGCGGGATCGCCATGTCCGCAAGGCCCTGAGGCGGCTGACGCTGGTCGAGCGAAAAGACAATCACGACTGCATCTTCCTCACCCCCCCGGGCACCTCGCGTGGGTGCAGCATCTACTCCGTCCGCCCCGCCCAGTGCCGCACCTGGCCGTTCTGGGCCAGCAATCTCGAAAACCCCGACACGTGGCTGATGGCCGGGCTGCGGTGCCCGGGGCTCAACCGCGGACGGCTGTGGACGTACGACGAGATCCAGGCGAGACTGCATGCGCGCGGAAGCTGACAGCGCGGGCGACCTGGCCGGGGCAGTCGCCGCCGCCAACGCATGCGACGATCTGCGGCGCGCCGTGGCTGAACTCTACCGCCAGGTCGACGCCGACGTCGCCGCCGCCGGCGTGCGATGCCTGGGCGGCGGATGCTGCTGCAAGTTCGACATCGCCGGGCACCGCCTCTACGCCTCCACGGCCGAACTGGCGGTGCTCCTTCAGTGCCCGCCTCCCCGCGTGGAACAGGCCGCCCGCATGCGATGCCCCTACCAGCGGGGGCCGCGATGCCTCGCCCGCGACGGCCGCCCGCTGGGCTGCCGCGTCTTTTTCTGCCGGGCCGACGCCTCCCAGCTCTCGCCGATGTACGAGCGGTACCACCAGCTTCTGCGGCAACTGCACGACCGCCACGCCGTGCCCTACTTCTACGCCGAGATCACCTCGGCCATCCGCCAACTCATTCCCGAGTAAAAAAAGGCGGGATTCCCTTTGCCTCCGCCCGAGACGGCCGATATGATTTTCGCCGAAGAGCCGCCACGGCAAGCGGATGCCGCACCGCGGGCGGTTTTTGAATTGACATCATCTTGTCTCCTACAGAACATAGGCGTGAGTGAACGGTCTTAACGAATAGCCTTCAGTAGAGGTACAACGCATGAAGAATATGTTGATGGCGGTGGTCGTGATCCTTGGCAGCTACATGGCCGGTTGCACCAGCAGCAATCCGACGGACGGCACGCCCCCGCTGGCGGCCGACAAGCACAAGATTGAGCGCCAGCGTCCCAACCTCGGGGCAGCCGATGACGGCAAGGACGTCGCCTTCCGCGTCGAGAACATCAGCAACATCCAGCTCCGCCAGGCCTGCGACGACTTGGGCTACATCCTGCTGCTGGACCGCAGTTCCTCGCTGAGCCAGTGGCACATCACGGCGAACCGCTAACACGACCGCAACCGTTTGATTCATGGACGCGGCGGCCGGGGAATCTCCTCGGCCGCCGCGTTGTTTTATCCAGACCTTGCCCCCGGCCGGGCGGCCCGTTAAAGTAGGGGCCATCGGCCGCAGGCCGCAGGAGATTCCTCTATGAGTTCTTTGCACAACGTCGACCCGCAGGTGGCCGCGATGATCGCAGCCGAGAAACGCCGCCAGGGCTCGACGCTGGAGATGATCGCTTCGGAAAACCACGTGTCGGCCCCGGTCCTGGAGGCGATGGGCTCGGTGCTGACCGACAAGTACGCCGAGGGCTACCCCAACCGCCGATGGTACTGCGGCTGCGAGCACATGGACGAGGTGGAGCAGCTGGCCATCGATCGCGCCAACGCCCTGTTCGGCTCCGAGCACGCCAACGTCCAGCCCCACAGCGGCACCAGCGCCAACCTGGGGGTGTACCTCGCCTCCCTCAAGCCCGGGCAGAAGATCATGGGCATGCGGCTGGACCAGGGCGGGCACCTGTCCCACGGCCTGGAGATCAACCTCTCGGGCATCTGCTACAAGGCCGTGCACTACGGGCTCGACAAGGATACCGAGCAGCTGGACATGGAAGACATCCGCCGCATGGCCCGCCACGAGCGGCCCGACATGCTCGTCGTGGGCGCGTCGGCGTACCCGCGGACGATCGACTTCGGGGCCTTCGGCGCCATCGCCCGGGAGATCGGCTGCCTGATGCTGTCCGACATCGCGCACATCGCGGGCCTGGTCGCCGGTGGCATTCACCCCAGCCCCGTGCCCCACAGCGACTTCGTCACCACCACGACGCACAAGACCCTCCGCGGGCCGCGAGGCGGCGTGGTGCTGTCCCGGAACAAGTTCGCCAAGGCCCTGGACTCGGCCATCTTCCCGGGCCTCCAGGGCGGGCCGCTGATGCACGTGGTGGCCGCCAAGGCCGTCGCCTTCGGCGAGGCCCTCAAGCCCGAGTTCAAGCAGTACACCCAGGCCATCGTCGACAACGCCAAGGCCCTGGCCGGGGCCCTGCTGGACCGCGGGTGGCGCCTCGTCTCCGGCGGTACCGACAACCACCTCATCCTGATCGACCTCCGCAGCCGCATGCCCGACCTGACCGGCCACCAGGCCGCCAACTGGCTGGCCGCAGCCGGCATCGTGGCCAACAAGAACAAGATCCCGTTCGACCCGCGTTCGGCCATGGAGTCGTCGGGCGTTCGCCTGGGCACCCCCGCGCTGACCACGCGCGGAATGGGTCCCTCGCAGATGAAGCAGATCGCGATGTGGATCGACACGGTGCTGTCCTCCAACGCGCGGGTGGGCGCCATCGCCGGTGTCCGCGCCGCCGTCGAGGAACTGTGCCGCGAGTTCCCCATCCCCAACCACTGCACCGGCGAACGATGCTAAGGTAGTGTTTCACGCTGATGCTGATTTATGTCGCTATCGCAAACTCGAAATCCGAAACAAACAGCAAACGGCAAAGCAGCAAGCAAACGAAAATCTTGAAGACAGCAAGCCATGCAAGGCGAAGATGATCTTTTGAGGCTTGCGGTTTTGAATTTGTTTCGGACTTCGTATTTCGAGTTTCGGATTTTGACAGGCGGATAAGCAAGCATACTTTCGTGCCACTACACTAAGTAGCGTCTCGCGCTGACAGCGTGTGCCAAGTTCTTTGTTTCGGGTTTCGAGCTTCGCATTTCGGGTTTCTGCGGCCGAGTGCGGCCGCGTGCTTGTGAATCACTGCAGTTGAAAGAACTCTGAAAGGGTGACCGATGCGAGAGATCTACCGCATACTCGACGCGAACTTCAACCGGGCCCGCGAGGCGCTGCGGGTGGCGGAGGACTGCGGGCGGTTCGCCATGAACGACCCCGCGATCACCGCGATGGCCAAGAACCTTCGCAGCGACCTTCGCGAGGTGCTCACGGCAATGCCCGTCGAGGAGTTCCTCGTCTGCCGCGACACGCCCGGAGACATCGGCACCGAGATCACCAGCCCCACCGAGGGCCTCCGCGCCGGGATGACCGACGTGGCGATGGCGGCCTGCAAGCGGCTGACCGAGGCGCTGCGGACGATCGAGGAATACAGCAAGGTCGTCGCCCCCGGCCAGACCACCAAGATCGAGCGGATGCGGTACAACGGCTACACACTGGAGCAGCGGCTGATCGAGCGGATCATGGTCGGCCAGCGGTTCGCCCGCGTGCAACTGTACGTGCTGGTGTGGAGCAAGCTCTGCCGAGGCAGCCTGCGGGACACCGCGCGGGCGGCCATCGCCGGCGGGGCCGACGCCATCCAGCTCCGCGAGAAGGACATCCCCGACGACCAGTTCCTGGCCATGGCGTGCGAGTTGCGCGAGCTGGCCGATGAGACCAACCGCCTGCTGATCATCAACGACCGTCCCGACATCGCCGCCATCGTCGGGGCCGACGGCGTGCACCTGGGGCAGAACGATCTGCCCGTCGCCGAGGCCCGCCGCCTGCTGCGCCCCGGCGCCATCGTCGGCCGCAGCACGCACAACATCCAGCAGGCCCGGGCGGCCGTCACCGAGGGCGCGGACTACATCGGCGTGGGCCCCATGTTCGAGACGCCCACCAAGGACGCCGGCCCCATCGCCGGGGTGAAGTTCCTCAAGCAGGTGCTGGCCGAGGTGAGCATCCCCGTGGTGCCCATCGGCGGGATCACGACCGCGAACATCGCCAAGCTCGTGGCCGCCGGCGCGCAGCGCGTCGCGATCTGCTCGGGCGTCTGCAACAGCCCCGACCCCCGCGCCGCCGCCGCCGACATCAAGAAACGCCTCACCCCCAAGAAGAAATAGGACCCGTCTGAACGGTGGCGGCCTCCTGCCTGCGGCAGGCAAGCCCAGGCCGCCGCCCGGAACCTCTGGCACCGCTGGTGGCGGCCTCGGAAGGCCGCCACCCGACCCACCCATTCCACAGATCGCGCCATCAGGCCGCCACCCGTCCACTGCCGCCCCGCGAAAATCCTTGCATCAAACTCCGCGCTGCCGCTGCGTACAGGCCTAAGCTGTAGAGCAAGCTTTGGACAGCGGTACGCCCTTGCCCCCGCAAGGGCCCCCGGAGAAGGCATAGGAGAACCCATGAGACTACATCGCGCACTGACGTATCCCACCCTCTTCGTCTGCCTGCTGTGCGGCGCCGCGGCGGCCCAGCCGCAGCCTGCGGAGGCGAACATCCCCCTGCCGCCGGGCGACGTCTACCCCGGCCCGGTCACGCTGCAGATCTCGCCTGATGGCCAGATGGCCGCGGTCATGAGCCATCGGCCAACGGCCTCGAAAGTCGCCCGGCGCGTGGTGACGCTGGTGAACCTCGCCTCCGGTACGTACGCCGAACTGGGCGAAATGCTGCCCGAAGCCGTCGACGCCAGCTGCAACGCATTCGCCTTCTCACCCGACAGCGCAAAACTCCTGGCCGTCCTTTCGCCCAACCGGCCCGCAGGCGCCGATGCCAACCTGCCGATGCCTGATGACGTGGCCTACTGGATCGATCTGAAGCGGTACACCGGCCACAAGATCGGCCCCGCCCGGGGCAGGGCGATCTGGGTGGGCAGCGACCGCATGGCCATGACCCTCACGCGGGCCGATGGACTGATCGTGCCGACCGAGATCTACCGCCTGACGGATGAAAAGAAGAACTCGATGAAGACGCCGGTCATGGTCCTGAAGGCGAACAAGGAGGGCACGCGGCTGTTGGCGGTGACCGTCCCTGACAGCCAGGCGGGGCTGACGGAGAAGGCGATCCGCGACGTCGGCCGGCTGACGGTGGTGGACGCCGACGGCAACACCGTGCGAGAGATCGGGCCGTTGAGTTCGGTGGCCAACGTGCCCCTGGTGAGCCCGTCGTTCAAGAGGGTCGCCTTCCGACCGCCGGCGCCGACGACTGCCCCTGTCCTGACCACGCTGCAGCTTGTGGACCTCGAGACCGGCGCCCGGGACAAGTTGCCCGACGTGCCATCGCAATCTTTTCCTCACGCCCTGCTCGACGACGGTACGCTCGTCACCACCGACGGTCCCTGGGCCGAAGGCGGCACCCGCGTAATGCTCCATGGCCCCGGGGGCAAGCACACCGACCTTGGCGTCAAGGCCCACGCGGTGGCCGTCCGCGGCGGCACGCTGTACTACGTCGCCGGCGACTCCAAGAAGCCCGTGCTCAAGAGCATCGCGATGCCGACGGAGTAAGACCCCTTACGCAGAAGGACGCGACAGGCCATACCTCGGCCGTGGCAGCCGCCCAAGGCGCTGTCGGCGGCGCTGCAGGCCGCGAGATCCGGCTGGAGCCCGTACACCAGCCCTCACCTCTGGCCGCGGACAAGCGGGCAATCACTCCCCAAGTATTTGCTTTTCACGGATCGCCCCGGTAGGCGGCGGGTTAAACAGTCTTTACTCCCAGGTGGAAATGCGTATCCTCTGGGACTGTCTCCTATGGAAGAAACCCGAGTGAGCCGTGAATCCGCTTGAGGAGCGTGCTGCGATACCATGACGGTTAGAGCATTATTGATCGGGCTGCTGGTTGGACTGGGCATTGCCTCTGTGGGTTGGGTCAACGACTGGATCCTCAAGCAGGCCTACGTCGCCAGCGATCTTGTCCCCAACAGCGTGTACGGCCTGCTGCTGGTCGGCCTGCTGCTGGTGAACCCGCTGCTGCGGCTCATGGGGCGATTCAACTTCCGCGGGCCCGAGTGGGCCGTCATCATCTCGCTGATGCTCGCCGCGTGCGTCATCCCGGGCCCGGGCATGCTGTGGACGTTCAACAACACGCTGGTCATGCCCTACGAATTGAACCAGCAGAATATCTCCTGGCAGAACAACCACGTCCTGGACTACGTGCCCCCGGCCATGCTGACCGAGGTGCCCGACAACGCATACAACGACGTCGTCACCAATTTTAAGACCGGCCTGCAGGCCAAGCGAAGCTTCACCAGTTTCATCGCGTGGGACAAGGTGCCCTGGGGCTCGTGGGTGCGGCCATACTCGTTCTGGCTGCCGCTGTTCGGGCTCAGTTTCATCGGGGGCATTGCGCTGGTGCTGCTGGTGCACCGCCAGTGGGCGCATCGAGAGCGACTGCGATACCCGGTGGCCGACTTCGCCAGCGAGCTGCTGGAGGGGGCGGGCGAAAACTACATCGCGAACATCTTCCGCAATCCTCGCTTCTGGATGGGCTTCGTGCCGGCCGCCATCATCCTGCTGGTCAACGGCGCGTATGCGTGGAAGTGGTCGACCGTGCAGATCCCGCTGGACATCGACCTGCGGCCGGCCATCGCGGCCAAGTGGCCCTGGGTGTACTCCAACTGCGGCTTCCGTGACTTCCTGATGGACCCCAAGCTCATCTTCGTGGCGGTGGGTTTTGCCTACCTGCTGGCCAGCGAGATTTCGTTCTCGCTGGGCATCAGCCTGCTGGCGTACGCGGTGGTGTACCTGGTGCTGCTGGATTTCAACGTCGACCTCGCGGGCGACTACGAGACGGGCACGGGGCTGTTCTCGTGGCAATATTTCGGTTCGTACCTGGGCATGGGCATCATGGTGTTCTACATCGGGCGGCGGTTCTACTGGAACGTGCTGCTCAACGCCCTGGCCGTCCCCACGCGCGAACGCGCCGAGCGGGTCGTCGTCTGGGCCTGCCGGATCGCGCTGCTGTCGGCGGCGGGCATAGTGCTGATGCTGGTGCTTCTGGTGCACCTGCACTGGGTGCCGGCGACGCTGTTCGTGCTGCTGATGGGCCTGCTGTTCCTGATGGTCACGCGCATCAACGTCGAGACGGGCATGTTCATGATTCAGCCCAGCTGGCAGCCTGTGGGCGTGATGGTGGGCCTGTTCGGCATCGCGGCGCTGGGCCCCACCACGCTGATCACGCTGGCCTTGCTGGCGGCGGTGATGACGATCGATCCCAAGGTCTGCCTCATGCCGCTGGTAGCCAACTCGCTGCGATTCTCCGAGAAGCAGGGCGTCAAGCCCACGCGCCTCAGCCCGGTGCTGGTGCTGTCGGTGCTGGGGGCGATGGTGCTGGGCGTCGTGGTCACGCTGTTCCTGCAGTACAATTACGGCGCGACGGGCGACAACTGGCTCAGCCACCCGGCCAACAAGGTCTTCACCTACTTCAACTCGCAACTGCCGAAGTTCGAGACACCCGAGGCCCGCGCGGCCGGGTTCGACCTCGGCCAGTGGGTCCCCACCGGCACGTTCCTGTGGGGCCTGGGCGGCGGGTTGGCGCTGGTGGTCGGGGCGAGCATCATGCGTCTGCGCTACCAGTGGTGGCCGCTGCACCCGGTGCTGTTCCTGCTGTGGGGCACCGCGGGCAGCCAGTACTTCGCCGCCAGTTTCTTCCTGGGCTGGCTGATCAAGTCGGCCATCACGAAGTTCGGCGGCGGCGACTCCTACCGCAAGAACAAGCCCATCTTCATCGGCCTGATCGCCGGTGAGTTTGCCGCCGGCCTGATCTTCGCCCTCATCGGCCTGATCTACTTCCTCAAGACGGGCACACAGCCCCCGGTCCTGTTCCGCACGAGAAACTGACGCTGCCCGTGGGCGGCCCGGCGCTGCGCCTAAGTCATGATGCGTAGCACAGGCTTTGGAGGCTGTGTCGCTTGGGCTTCCTGAGGCCGCTTCCTCATTCGTCAATGGTGCGTCTCATTCCGGCCGACGGCACCAAGCGCCGCAGGCGAACGAAAGAGCCTCCGTGGCAACATCAACAACGGTATTGATCTTCGTCTCCCCCGCCGGTGACGACCGCTGGTCCGGCCGCGTTCCTTCACCCGCCGCCAATGGCGTGGACGGACCCCTGGCGACCCTTGAGGCCGCGCGCGACGCGGTGCGACGTCTGCGCGACAGTCACGGCCGCCTGGACGGCCCGGTCGAGATCGTCGTAGCCGGCGGCACGTACTTCCTGCCGCGCACGCTTCAGTTGGAGCCCTGCGACAGCGGCACGGCCGCCTGCCCCATTACCTACCGCGCCGCCGCGGGCGAACGGCCCGTCATCAGCGGCGGCCAGCCCATCGCGGGCTGGCGCGACACCACGTTCCTCGGCCGCCCGTGCTGGGCCGCCTCCGTCGATGCCGGCTGGGACTTCACGCAGATGTTCGTGGACGGACAGCGGCGCTCTCGCCCGCGGCTGCCGGCCGAAGGCTACTACCGCTTCGCCGATCTGCCGGAGGGGCACGGCTCGTACTGGCGTTTCCCCGTGGGGACCGCGCAGTTCGCACCCGGCGAGATCCAGCCATGGTCGAACCTTCCGGACGTCGAGCTTGTCACGCTGCACCACTGGTTCGAGAACCGGCTGCACATCGCCGCCGTCGACGTGGCCAGATGCATCGTGAGCTTCGAGCACAAGACCCGCCACGACTTGTGGGCCGAGGGCGGCCTGCCCTGCCGCTACTACATCGAGAATGTCGCCGAGGCCATCGCTCCGGGGCAATGGTATCTCGACCGCCAGGCGGCCACCGTGTACTACATGCCGCTGTCCGGCGAGAATCGCCAGACGTTCGTCGCCATCGCGCCGCGGCTGGAAACGCTCGTGATGCTCCGGGGCGAACCCCGGCGCCAGGGCGCCCGCGTAGCGCACGTCCACTTCGAGGGCCTGGCCTTCCATCACGCCGACTTCCGCCTGCCGCGGTGCAACCCCAACGCTACGCAGGCATCGTACATCCTGCCCGGCGCGGTGGTGCTGCAGGGGGCGTCGCACTGCCGCCTGGCCGCCTGCGAGGTGGCCCATGTGGCGCAGTTCGGCATCGAAGTCCGCCGCGGCAGCGACCACTGCCGCATCGCCGCCTGCCACGTGCACGACCTGGGCGGCGGCGGGGTGAAGATCAACCACGAGGGCCCCCTCCGCAAGCAGAGTTTCAACGGCCTGCCCTCGTTCGAGGGCATGGACAGCGTCGTGGCCGGCTGGGGGCCGCTGGATGAAGACCTGCCCGGCGAGGTGCAGTTGGGCGGCATGTGGACGACGGTCTGCGACTGCGAGATCCACGACGGCGGCAAGCTCTATCCCTCCGCCGACGGCATCTGGATCGGCGACAGCGGCTGCAACCACGTGCATCACAATCACGTGTACGACTTCGACGAGACAGGCATCTCCGTCGGATGGACGTGGGGCTACGGGCACGTGCACGCCCGCAACAACGTGATCGAGCACAACCACATCCACGACATCGGCCGCGGCGTGATGAACGACCTCGGCGGCATCTACACCGTGGGCCTGTTGCCCGGCACGATCCTCCGCGGCAACGTTATCCACGACTGCCGCGGCTGCGGCAAGCTGGGTCCCGGCCTGTACACCGACGAAGGCAGCAGCTTCATCGTCATCGAGGACAACATCTGCTACCGCACCACCAGCGGCTTCCTCCAGCACTACGGCAGCAACAACATCGTCCGCAACAACATCCTCGCCGACAGCGAGACCGCCGACATCGTGACCGGCCGCGGCGAGGCGATGCGAGGCCTGACCCTGCACCACAACATCGTGCTGGGCAGCACGGGCGAACTGCTCCGCGGCGACGCCGCGCGCCACCGCTTCGAGGCCGAGGGCAACCTCTACTGGTCGACCGCGGCCGAGGCGAAACTGGCCGGCCTGGACTTCGCCGCCTGGCAGGCCGCCGGCTACGATGCCCGAGGCCGCCTGGCCGATCCTCGCTTCATCGACGCCGCCAGCGGCGACTTCCGGCTCGCCGCCGACTCGCCCGCGCCGGCGGGTGGGTTCAAGCCCTTCACGCCCCAGGCCGGGCCGCGCGCCACCGCCGCTTCGCCCGCGGACGAGAAATCGCTCACCCCGCGCCCCATCCCCTTTGCGACGCTGGAGGCGGGGCCGCTGCAGGCGTTCACGGCCAAGATGCCCATGACGATCTCGCTGCCGACGGGCACGCCGCAGGCGGTGCGGCTGATCGTCCGCAACGCCGGCGACCTGCCCGCCCGCGGCACGGCCACCGTGCGCACATCGCCCGCCGGCGACGCGCGCCTCGAGGGGGCCGCGACGTTCGACTACGACCTCGCCCCCGGCCGGCAGGCGACCCACGATCTCACCCTCACCCTGGCGCCGCACGCCGCACGCGTGTGCATCGAGGCAACCGGCGATGGCCTGCTGGGCTCGGCCATCTACGTCGATGGCCAGCGCCGCTGCCGCATCCCTGCCGGCGAGGCCGTGGGGCTCGACCACGTATCCGCCGCGGTGGCCGCCTGCCCGCCGCTGGCGATGGGCGACCTGGGCCACATCCGCTTCGCCATCGCCGGCCCCGACCTCGCCGTGCACGCCACCGTGCGAGACCGCATCCAGCGGCAGGGCGCACAGGTGTGGGACGCCTCGGTCATCGAGATCTACGGCTCCATGCCCGGCGGCAAAGACATCGGCCAAGTCTTCCTGCTGCCCGCCACCGCCGCCGCAGCCGCCACCGCCTACCGCCAGCACGCAGGACGGCAGGAGCCCGCGCCCGAGATCCGCCTGGCGACGCGGAACGACCAGACCGGCTACGAACTGGCCGCCCTCGTGCCGCTGTCGCTCCTGGCGATCGACGGGGCCGCGGGCGAGATTCTGCTCGATGCCGCCGTCTCCGCCGCGCCCGATCCCTCCAGCGTCACCTTCAGCCGCGCCAATCTCAGCGGCGCCGCCAACTCCTTCTGCGACAACACCGCCTATCTGCGAACGGAAATCACGCGGGGCCGCCTGTAACCCCAGAATCGACCCTCGCGATCTTGACTCCCGGTTCACAGGAAAGCGCCGCACCCCTCGGCCATTTCCATCTCCGACTTTTCCAGAATCTCTCAAGAATCGATCCTCGCGATGTCGATAGCTTTTATTGTCAGACCGGCAATAGCAGGCAACATGGAATCAGGAGAGAACCGTGTGCCCTTACGCGAATAAATCCGATACCCGTTGCGCCAACCATTGGACGCTGAGAAACCTGTTCCAGGCCTTCAGCCAATGCGCCGACCGTTACACGGCCTGTCCGGTGTATCGCGCCCTCAAGCAAGAAGCCTTCAGCAATGACAACCACAAAGCGGCCCGCATCCCTGTGCTCGCCGCCAGCTGAGTTCGTCCTCCCCCTCCACGGATTTCTGGACTACCTCCAGGCCGAGTGCGGCCTGTCGCTCAACACCCGCAAGGCGTACCAGCGCGACCTGGTGCGTTTTCTGCGCCACCTGTCGGGCGCCGAAGGCAGAACGCTGGCTGATATCTCCGCCGCCGACATCGAGGGCTTCCTGCGATTCGCCAAGGGCGAGGGACTCTGCGTGGCCTCCATCGCCCGCGCCCTGGCGGCCGTGCGAATGTTCTGCCGCTACCTCGTCATCCAGCGCGTGCTGCCGCACGACGTCTCTGCCGACATCGATACGCCCAAGCTTTGGCACCGCCTGCCGACGGTTCTGGACGACAAGAACACCCGCGCCCTCATCGACGCCCCGGTTCCCGAGGCCGACACCTTCAGCCATCGCGACCAGGCCATGCTGGGCCTGCTCTACGCCTGCGGGCTGCGGGCGAGCGAACTGGCCGGGTTGAAGTTGACCGACGTGAGCTTTGAACTGGGCGTCATCCGCGTGCTGGGCAAGGGCGCCAAGGAGCGGATCGTCCCGATGGCCAGGGAGGCCGGCGACCTGGTGAAGGCGTATCTCGCCGTCCGCCCCCCGCCGGCCGACACGCACGGCACGCTGTTCCTCTCCCGCACGGGCAGGCGGCTGCTGCGTGAAGACGTGTTCCGCACGGTGAAGAAGTACGTCGCCCGCAGCGGCGTCCGCGGCCACGTAAGCCCGCACACGCTGCGTCACTGCTTCGCAACGCAACTGCTATCGATCGGCGCCGACCTTCGGAGCGTTCAGGATTTTTTTTTTTTTAATGATACGGCGACCACCGAGATCTACACCCACGTCGACGC
>CAZTVF010000019.1:25745-56123 GCA_964616985.1 uncultured Planctomycetaceae bacterium | reverse complement strand
TGTCACTTGTTATTTATGCATCTCAGATTTGAATCTGCGAATTCGAAATCCGAAATGATTTTCCGCGCATTTACTTTGTTTGGGCGGAGTGGTTCAATACCGCCTCACCTATCTTGAAAGGAACATGCGATGGCCAGCAAGAGCGGCAAGATCTTCGATACCAATAAGCGGATTCGCCTGGGCATCTGGGGCCTGGGGCGAGGGATGTCCTTCTACCACACCTGCAACGCACTGAACATCGACGTGGTGGCCGGCTGCGACTACGTGCAGCACATGCGCGACCGCTTCACCAAGGATTGCCCCGGCGCGTTCGTCACCGACAACGAGGACGAATTCCTCGCCCAGGACTTTGACGCGGTGCTGCTGGCCACCTATTGCCCCGCCCACGCCAAGGACGCCATCAAGGCCCTCAACGCCGGCAAGCACGTGCTGTCGGAAGTGACGGCCTTCTACACGCTGGCCGAGGGCGTGGCCCTAGTCGAGGCGGCCGAAAAGAGTGGCAAGGTCTACAATCTCGCCGAGAACTACCCCTTCCAGCCCGCCTTCATGTGGCTGCAGCGCAAGTGGGCCGAGGGGCTCTTCGGCCAGCTGCAGTACGCCGAGTTCGAGTACGTGCACGAGTGCCGCACGCTGGCGTACACCTACATCGATGGCGTGCCCGTGCAGCCGGGGCACATGATGCACAGCTGGCGCAGCTGGCTGAATTTCCACTACTACTGCACGCATTCGCTGGGGCCCATCATGTACATCACCGGCGAGCGCCCCACGCGGGTGGTCTCGCTGCCGGGCAAACCTCACCTGCCGGGCTACCCCGTCGAGCGCACCGAGGGCATGGGCGGGGCGACCCCCTCGCTGATCAACATGAGCAACGGCTCGGTGGTGCGCAACCTCATGGGCGCCACCAGCAACGACTCGCATTCCCAGCGCGTCTGGGGCACACTCGGGGCGGCCGAGTGGGGCCACCAGGGCCTGGTGCTGCGCCTGGGCGCCGCCGGCGGCGCGCCGAAGTTCCCCGTCTCGCCGGAGCTGGACGACCTGGCCAAGCTGGCGGCCAAGACCGGCCACGGCGGCGGCGACTTCTGGGTGCTGTACTTCTTCGCGCGGCAGATCCTCACCGGCCAGAAGGCCCCGTGGGACGTCTATGCCTCTGCCGATGTGACGATCCCGGGCATCCTGGCCGTGCGGAGCTCGATGGAGAACGGCAAGGCGTTCGACGTGCCGGACTTCCGCCTCAAGGCCGACCGCGACAAGCACCGCGACGATCATTGGGGCCAGGTGCCGCTGCCGGCGGACTCGGCCTTCCCCAAGGATGCCGACCGCAGCCTGACGCAGCATTTTTCCACCACGATGGCGCAGCTGATCACGATGGCGACGACGTGGCGGGCGTACACCGACTGGTCGAAGGTGAGCAAGGAGCTCAACCAGCCGGGCCGGCTGACGGAGATGCTCGAGCGGCTGGTCAACGCGTTCCCGATGCTTCAGGAGACGTACGCGATGGCGGCCAAGCTGATCGCGGCGTTCCCGGGCAGCCGCGGCGCGCGGGTTCTGGGCGAGATGCTGGAGGTGGGCGGAGGCGTGGAGGCGGCCTCGCCGGCCAACCTGTCGCGGCTGAAGCGCGAACTGTCAGCCGCGCGGCGCAAGCTCGGCATCTACGAGGGCCAGTCGCTGATGGTGGCCAAGGCCAGCCCGCTGTTGCCCAAGGCGACCACGATCGACAAGGCCGCGCCCCCTAAGGCCGGCGTGAAGTTCACGCCCGTCGAGTACAACGTGCCGTATAGGTTCGTCGATATCCGCCCCGTTCACGCCAGTAAGAACGACGGGCTCATCTACGTCAAGGGCCGCCTCACCAGCCCCAAGGCCGGCAAGGGTCAGTTGCTCTACGGCGCTGACGGCCCGGTGAAGGTGTGGGTGAACGGCAAGGCCGTCGGCTGCCAGCCCGCGGCCACCAACCCATCCGTCCCCGACCAGTACGCCGCGCCGGTCTCGTGGAAGAAAGGCCCCAACGACGTGCTCTTCGCGATCCACTCCAACCACGGCAAGGCGTGGGGCATCATCGCGCGGGGGGTCTTGGCGTAGGCGAGGTTCTTTTCACTGCGGTTCTTTTCACCGCAGAGGTCGCAGAGAACGCAGAGAATTCAGGAAGAGAAGAGAAGCCCCAGAAGCTAGACCCGCGCGGTGCCACCCCCAAACTCGTTTGGGGGTGCGAAGGCATCACTGAGCCGCCTCCAGGCGAACATGCCGGCGCGACTGCGCTTCGGCATGGCACCCACTGGCACCCTCGCCCGAGCGTGCCGGCGCGGTGCCACCCCCAAACTTGTTTGGGGGTGAGAACGCACCACCGAGCTTCCCTGCGCATCTGTCCAGATCGAATTCCGGCGGCCTATGCAGAACCAGGCGTCGCGTGGTGGCACGTGCTTTACGACGGGCCTGAGCCAGGGCCGGGGGTGAGTGCATATTGCGCCACCGTCCTATGTGTCTCTGCACCGTTATGATCTTCTTCTTTTCGTTCTTTGCGACCTGCCTGCCAGCAGCCAGGCTGTGCGCTGAAAAACGCCCCGCACGACCTCGATCCGCCGACTGCGCTTCTGTTGTTTCTTCTTCTCTCCGCCTTTCTCTGCGTTCTCCGCGTTCTCTGCGGTGAGAAAAAACGCCCCCGCCAGCCTTGACCTCCGCATTGCCAAGAACGACCATGGACGCCGATGAAGATCTGTCATGTCATCACGCGGCTGATTCTGGGCGGCGCACAGGAGAACACGATCCTCACCTGCGAGGACCTGCATCAGCGCGGCCATGAGGTCACGCTGGTGACCGGGCCGGCCCTTGGGCCCGAGGGCGAACTGCTGACGCGGGCCCGCGCGGGCGGCTATCGCGTGGTCGTTCTGGACGACCTCCGCCGCGCCATCCACCCGCTGCGCGACGGGCGGGCCCAGCGAGCGCTGGTCTCGCTGCTGCGCGACCTGCGGCCGGAGGTGATGCATTCGCACTCCTCCAAGGCCGGCATCCTCGCCCGCAAGGCGGCCGCCGGCGCCGGGGGCATGAAGATCGTACACACGATCCACGGCCTGCCGTTTCACCCCTACCAGGCATGGTGGCGGAACCGCCTGTACATCGCGCTGGAGCGGCAGGCGGCGCGGCGAACGCACGCGATCATCAGCGTCTGCGACGCCATGACCCGCCAGGCCCTCGCCGCCGGCGTCGGGCGGGCCGAGCAATACACCACGATCTACAGCGGCATGGAGACCGAGCCCTTCCTGCAGCCCGCGCCGGGGGCGGCGGCGTTCCGCGGGTCCCTGCATCTGCCGCCCGATGCGGTGCTGGTGACGCAGGTCTCGCGCCTGGCCGAACTCAAGGGGCACGAGTACATCCTCGCCGCGGCGGCGCAGATTCCCGACCCGCGAGTGCATTTCTGTTTCGTGGGCGACGGGGTCTTGCGACGTGACGTAGAGGCGAGTATCGCCCGCCTGGGCCTTGGGGCCCGCGTGCACCTGACGGGCCTGCTGCCCCCGCAACGGATGCCCGAGGTCATGCACGCCAGCGACATCGTCGTGCACTGCTCGCTGCGCGAGGGCCTCGCCCGCGCGATCCCGCAGGCCATGCTGGCCGCCAGGCCGGTGGTGAGCTTCGACGTCGATGGGGCGGCCGAGGTCGTGGACGAGAAGACGGGAATCCTGCTGCCGCCGCGCGACGTCGCGGGGCTCAGGCGGGCGATTGAGATGCTCGCCGCCTCGGCCGACCTCCGCGCCGCGCTGGGGCGCGCCGGCCGCGATCGCTGCCGCACGCGATTCGACCATCGCACGATGGTCGAACAGATCGAGGGGCTGTACCAGCGGTTGATGTGAATCTCGCCCGAGCATGCCGGCGCGGTGCCACCCGCAAACTCGGTTGGGGGTGCGAAGGCGGCACCGAGCCGCATTCCAGGCGAGCATGCCGGCGCGAGTACGCTTCGGCATGGCACCCTCGGGCGTGTGGCAGCACTGGGGAGCTACCCCGTCATGACCTCAAGATCGGCCAGCGTCACATCGTCGAGTGTGGATACGATTCGATCGGCGGCGCGCAGGGCGTCGCGCCCGTAGGAGTTGGTCACGGCCAGCACGCGGTAGCCGACCGCCTTGGCGGCCTCGATGCCGGGCGGCGCGTCTTCCACCACCACGCACCGCTCCGCCTGCATCGGCCGGCCCGCGGCCAGCGACAGCCGCTCAAGTGTCAGGCGGTATCCTTCGGGATCGGGCTTGCCGCGGCGGACATCCTCGGCGGCGACGATCTGGCCGATGCAGGAGGCCACGCCGATGGTGGAGGCCGCCTGTTCGATCTCGTCGCGCAGGCCGCCGGAGCAGATGGCCACGGGCACGGCAGCGGCCGCCGCGGCGTGGATCAGCTCCCTCGCCCCGGGCAGCGGCTGAACCGTCGTCGCGAACGTCCGTAGGATGTGCTGCGTCTTGGCCGCGATGAGGGCGTCGATCTCGGCATCGGCGGCCCGGCCCCGGCCGCGGTCGGCGAACAGGGCGGCGAAGCAATCGCGATCGCTGAAGCCCAGGTAGCGGCGGTAGTACTCCTGCTCGCCCAGCTCGATGCCCAGCGGCCCAAGCACCTGCTGATACGCCTGCAGGTGAATGGGCTCGGAGTTGACGATGACCCCATCGAAGTCGAAGACCAGGGCGTCCATGCTATTTCTTTCCTTGCCGCTCGGCGTTGACGCGGACGGTGACGGTGGTCGAGCCGCGGGTGGATTCGATCTGCACCGAGCCCCCCACGGCCTCGGCGCGGTCGCGCATCGTGCTGAGGCCCAGGCCCTCGCGGGCCTCGTCGGGGTCGAAGCCCCGGCCGTTGTCGTGGACGGTCAGCACGAGCTGCTGCCGCTTGTACTGCAGCGAGATCCTGGCCTCGGTGGCGTGGCTGTGGCGGACGGCATTGTGCGTGCTCTCCTGGGCGATCCGGAACAGGGCGATCTCCACGTCGCTGCTGAAGCGCATCGCCTCCACCGTCGGTGGGGCCACCACCTGGATGGGCAGTTGGGGCTCCATGCCGGCGGCCAACCGCCGCAAGGCCGACACCAGCCCCAGCGACTGCAGGGTGGGTGGGTAGAGCCTATGGCTGATATTGCGCACGTCGCGGATGAGCGAGGTGCAATGGGTCACCGCGCGGTCCAGCCCGGCGGCGCTGTCGCCTCCCGGGCACTCGCGCGCTTCTTCGGTGGCGGTCTTCAGGGCGATGTGCAGCACGACGAGGTCCTGCCCTACGGAGTCGTGCAGTTCGGCGGCCAGGCGGCGGCGCTCGCTTTCGCGCGCCTGGATCAGCTGGCGGTGCGCGCCTCGAGTCGCCTCCTCGGCCAGCTTGCGCTGGGTGTCGTCCAGGATCATCCCGTCCAGCCACAGCAGCTTGCCTTGCGCGTCGAACACGCCCTGGCCCTTTTCCCACACCCAGCGGATGCCGCCCCCGCGGTGCAGCATGCGGTACTCCAGGATGTAGGGGCGCCGCTGGGCCACCGCCGTACGCACCGCCTGCCACACGCGATCGCGGTCCTCCAGCAACACGATCTCGGTGAGGTTGCGGCCGCCGTTGAGGAACTCCGAGGCGTGGCAGCCGCAGATCGAATGGATGCCCTCGCTGAGGTAGTCCATGGTCCAATGCGAGTCCAGCTGGCAGCGGTAGACGGCGCCGGGGATGTTGGAGACCAGCGTGCGGAATCGCTGCTCGCCCGCGCGAAGCTCCTGCTCTGCGCGCTTTCGCTCGGTGATGTCGATCACCGTCACCAGCACGTGGTCCATCTTCTCGGCATGCTCGCGGGTGACGGAATAGTGCGAGACGATGTTCTTCTTCTGGCCATCGAACGTGTTGAGCGCCGTCTCGTAGACGAAGGCCGTGCGGCCGGCGGCAAGGTTCTCCATGCATTGCCCCATCGCATCGATGGCCTCGGGGGTGATGCGGCGGCGGGTGATTCGAGCGGCCTGCTGGGGCTGGTCCAGCCCCAGCAGCCGGGCGGTGGCGCGGTTTGTTTCCAACACCTTAAACGCCGACATCGCCTTCCTCGCGGCGGCCGGGCGACGACGGAGGTAGTCGCGGAAATCCGCCACGCCTCGCTCTTTGAGGGCGAGGGCCTGGTTCTTGACTTCCGAGAGATCCTGCACCCACAGCGAGAGCGGCGAATCCTCAAACAAGCTGCGGTAGCGTGCCTCGCTGATCTTCAACGCGGCCTGTGCCTGGCGCTGGGCCGTGATGTCCAGGATCGAGACCAGTACGCGCGACCAATCCTTCTGGCAATCCTCGGGCACCATGCAACGAAGTGAGATATTAAGATCCTTGCCAGTGAGTGTGCGGTTGATGGACTCGGCCGCGAAGACCCGTTCGCCAGCCGCCATTGCCAGAAGCTCTTCCTTGAATACTTCCAGCGAGGCCGCCACGAAGACCTTTCCCAGATTGTCCACCAGGTCTGATTTCCTGCGAGCCTGGAACAGTTTCACCGTCGCACGGTTCACATCCAGCACGCGCACCAGGGCCGCGCACTCGGCGACGAACTCCGGGTGCTCGTCGATGTGCTGGCGCAGATCCTTACCCGAGCGGATCACTTCATCCACCCGCTTCTTGACCTCCGAGCAGTCCTCCTCCCACAAGGAAATGGGGGAGTTCTCAAACAGCCGGCGATAGCGTTCCTCGCTGGCGCGAAGGGCGTCCTCCGCCTGCTGGCGCTCGCTGATGTCGCGCAGCATCGCCATGCCCATGTCCTTGCCGCGCCACACCGTTCGCGTGGCCGACACCTCCACCGGCATCACGCGGCCGTCCTTGCGAACGATCTGGGTCTGGTACACCCGGGGCGTGCCCCGCCCCCCGATCCGCTTTCTGAAAATGCCCATCACCCGATCGCGCTGTGCCGGGGCGATGATCTGCTGCATCGACATCCCCTCCAGTTCCGCCAGCGTGTACCCCGTCAGGTCGGCCATCCGGGGGTTGACGTAGCTGTATTCCCCGCTGTTGCGCGAGATGACGATCGCGTCCAGGGCGTTCTCCGCCAAGGCCCGGAAGTTGGCCTCCGACTCGCGCAGCTCGCCGGTGCGCTCGGTGATGCGCTTCTCCAACTGGGCGTTGAGCTGGCGATAGTTGCCCTCGCTGATGCGCAGCGCCTCCTCTGCCTTCTTTCGCTTGCTGATGTCGCGGACCATCGCCATCAGCTGGCACTGCTCGCCGCCTTCCAGCAGCGACAGGCGCACCTCCATCGGGATCAGCCGGCCGTCCTTGCACCGCAGCAGGCCCTCGCGAGTCGTCGCCTCGCCGGGGCCCATTCCCAGCCAATCATGATTGGCATCGGCAGGGCTGAACGACCCCTCGATATCCGGCACCGACATCTCCAGCAGTTCCTGCCGGGTGTAGCCCAGGATCTCGCACGCGCGGCGATTGACGTCGGTGAACCGCCCCCGCTCGTCATGCACGAAGATGGCGTCGGCCGCCTGCTCCACCAGGCGACGGAAGCGGGTCTCGCTCTCGTGCAGCTGCGCGGTGCGCTGCATGACGCGGCGTTCCAGCTGCTCGTTGAGTTCGTGGATCTCCGCCTCGGTCCGCTTGCGCGCCGTGATGTCGCGGAGCGTGCCCTGATTGGCCGGGCGGCCGTGGAGCAGCACCCGCCGGCCGGTCATCTCCACGTCCATCACCGTTCCATCCTTGCGGCGAATCCCGCCCTCGTAGCTCGACGGGGCGCTGCCGCCTTCGAGACGGATCTTGTGACGCTCGAGGACCAGCGAGTGGATGCTGGGGTCCAGCAGGACCAGGTACGAGGGCATCGCCAGCAATTCCTTCAGCGTGTATCCCGACATCTTCGTCATCGTGCGATTGCAGAACACGAAGCGGTCATCCTGCACCAGCACCTGGCCGTCCGTCGACTCCTCGACCAGGGCCTGGTACCGCCCCTCGGAGTCCCGCAGGCTCTGCTCGGTGATCTTGCGTTCGGTGATGTCCACCCAACTGCCGACGACGTCGGCCGGCTCGCCGGTGCGCCAGCGCACCAGGGCAAGCTCGTCGTACAGCCAGCGATACTCGCCATCCTTGCGGCGGAAGCGGTATTCGCCCGACCACGCTTCCTCGATCTCCAGCCGCGCAAGCTCCGCCATGACGCGGGGGCGGTCGTCGGGATGGATGCAGTCATGCCATAGCGACGTGCCAACAAACTCCGCGGGGGTGTAACCCAGAAGCCGCTCTGCGTGGGGGGATACAAACGTGCGGTGGAAGTCGCCGCCGAGGATGCAGCTGTAGATGGCGGCCGGGCTCCGCAGCATCAGGTGTTCCTGGAACCTGTTCGCGTAGGTCAGGCCGTCCACGGTTTGCTGCAGTTGGGCACATCGGCGTTCCAACTCGGCCAGGCGGTCATGGGTTGGCTGCTCGGGGGCAGGCGGCTGGTTGTGGCTCACACTCGAACCCTTTCCATTGGAGACTCGCGCGGCGAAGGCACGACGCAGCATTCTACACCAAAAGCCGTTGTGCCGGTGCACTGTCTGCCTCAGTTGATGGCGGGGTGGCAAGTGACTCGACTATGCGACTGCGTCTGACGGCGGCTTGCCGTTCGGCGCTGTAGAAGCCCCAGGGCACCACCCGCGTTTGACAGCGCCGAACGGCAAGCCGTTGCCAAAGCCTTACTGCCATTCAATGGTGAAGAACTGCCAGGGGTGGCTGCAGGACACGATCGCCGCGGCACGATCGCGCCTCTCTTGTCGGCCGCTGCGCGAGTCGCTACTATGCAAAGCGAATGATCAAAGAACACAGCCAGCTTGTGGTAGCCGTTATGGGCGTGCTGGATCTGGCGGTGACCGCCGCGGCCTGGGCGGCGGCGTACTTCCTGCGATTCCACACCGTCTTCGCCTATACCGAGGGCGACCCGCCCGGCGCCGCCTACCTGTATCACGACCTGATCGTCTCGCTGCTGGGGACGCTGCTGGTGTTCTCGTGGATGGGCATGTACCGCCCGCGCCGCGTACAGACCGTCGCGTCGGAATGCTGGGACCTCCTCAAGGCCTGCGCCATCGTCTGGGCGATGGACATGATCATCAGCCACTACCTTCACCAGCCGCGAATCTCCATCCTGCTGCAGGGCCTGTTCGCCGTGTGCTGGCCGCTGATGATGATCGCCTATCGCGGCTCGGCCCGCCTGGCCCTGCGGTACATCCGAGGCCGCGGCCACAACCTCCGGACCGTCGCCATCATCGGCTCGGGCCGCCTGGGCCAGAAGCTGCTGCACGCCCTGCGCCAGGCGCGATGGATGGGCTACCGCATCATGTACTTCATCGAAGACCGGCGAATCGGCGAGTCCTTCCTGGGCGTGCCGGTCCTGGGGCCGCTCGATGAGGTCGATCAGATCCTGCGCCGCCAGCCCGTCGATGCTGTCTTCGTCACCCTGGGCAACAGCGGCGCCCACCGCCTCAACGAGATCCTCGCACGCCTCTCGGCCGAGATGGTCGACGTCTATCTCGTGCCCGACCTGCAGGGCTCGCACTTCCTGCGGCAGCGGTTCCAGCAGGTGGGGCCGCTGGCCATCATCGGCCTGACCGACAGCCCCCAGGGCGGGTTTCGCGGCGTGTTGAAGCGGCTGGCCGACGTGATCGTCTCGGCCGCCATGCTGGTGGTGCTATCGCCGCTGCTGGCGGCGATCGCCCTGGCGGTGAAGCTGTCCTCCCGCGGGCCGGTCCTGTACCGCCAGCAGCGGGCCAGCCTGGGCGGCCGGCCTTTCGAGATCCTCAAGTTCCGCTCGATGCGCGACGGGGAGGCTGCGCCCTCCCAAGGCGATGCGGCAGCGAAGCAGGCCGGCGAGGACTGGAGCACCGGGCCGAATGATCCCCGGGTGACGCCTCTGGGCCGCGTGCTGCGCAAGCTCAGCCTCGACGAACTGCCCCAGCTTCTGAACGTGCTCAAGGGCGACATGTCGCTGGTGGGCCCGCGGCCGGAGCGGCCGGAGTTTATCGAGCGATTCAGCAAAACCATGCCGCGGTACATGCTGCGGCATCACGTGAAGGCGGGGCTGACGGGGTGGGCACAGGTGAATGGATTTCGCGGCAGGACCAGCCTGCGCAAACGCATCCAGTACGATCTGGACTACATCAACCGGTGGTCGCTCGGCTTCGACGCGTGGATCGTCCTGCGGACGATTTCGCGCGGGTTCATCAATCGCAGCGAGTGAGGCGGCCTGCGACGGACGCCACCCAAGCGACACCCCGATCAGGTCAATCTTCTTCGTCGGCGTCTTCGGTGACCGAGACCGGTTTCTCAGCCGGCATGACGCGCATGGGCACGACGCGCTTGCGCGGCATGGGCAGGATCAGGTCGGCGGTCCGGGCGAAGACCACGCCCTTGGCCTCCATCCGCATCCTCGCCATGGCCGCCATCGGGTCAGCCAGGTCCACGGCGGCGTCATCGGCCACGATCACGCTGAAGCCCCGCGTCCGCAGGCCGATCGCGGCCTGGGCGATGCTCTTGGCCAGGCCCGCCCCGCAGATGAGAAAAGTGGTCAGCGGCAGCTCGGTGATCAGCCGCTCGGCCCGTGCGTGGGCGAAGATGTCGGTGTCGCGTTTTTCGAAGATGACCTGCTGGTAGTTCTCGAAGATGTCGTCGGGCAGATCGGTCGTGTTGAGCAGGCCCATGTTGACCCGCCGCGGCAGGATGGTGCGAGGCATCTTCTGCTCGCCGACGCTGCCGTCGATGCAGTGCGGCAACTTCGACAGCGGCCCGCGATCGTGGGCCCGCACGCGAAGGACCGTGCTCACCACGGGCACCGATTCGCGCTTGGCCCAGTCGAACAGTCGGTAGATGTTTCGCAGGGGTTCAGCGGCTTGGGGGACGTAGCAACTGCCGCCGGGAGCAAAGAAATCCTGCTGGGTTTCCACATCCAGCAGCACGCGTTCATAAAACTTGGTCATGCGGGCCTCCTGTTTCGCCCTCGCCCGTACCGCTCATCCAATTGTATGCCTGCCGCTTGCGCGCAAGGCTGGCAAGTGCGACCTCGTGTTCTATTACGAAGGAGAGCGGCAAAAGGTTGCGAATCAGAGGCGGGGACTTACAGCACGAGCAGAGGGGGCAGGCGAGGGCCGAGCGAGATTGCATACAACGGAGTGCTTCACCTGAGGGCGCGGGGGCGTGGAGATGAAAGGAATGACGCGGAGACGTTTTCCCCGGCACCCCTTGGCTTCACTCAGGCCGTGTGCTTCCCCAGGTATTCCAGGACCAGGTACAGCGCCCCGCCGAGGATCGTCAGACCCACGACGATGTAGAGGAACAGGCCCAGGGCCTCGCGCGGCATGCGGCGGATCTCGCCCACGCGGATCGTCTTGTAGACGATGGCGACGGACAGGCACAGCGGCAGCACCATCCAGAGGACGAGGTTCTGCGGCAGTTGCATCGGGTAGTAGAACAGGGCGATCACGCCGTCGCCTCGCCTTCTTTACCTTCCCCGTCCTGCGATTCATCGCGGGGCTTTGGCTCGGCGCCTTGGCCCATCAAGGCCAGCAAGGCCGCGTCGAAGATGCATAGGAGGTTGATCATGCCCGCGACGCCCGAATACGCCCGCGAGACGTTGTCTGTCGGGGCGGCCAGCTCGATCTTCTTCTCCGCCAGCTTGGCCGACAGGCGATCCTGCGCATCCGATGCATCGCCGTCGCGGAGGGTTCCCTTCACTTCGGCGATCACGTTCTTGTGGTGCTGGTACGCCGTCAGCCCGTGCACGCCGGTGAGCATGTTGGCCGCAAACCACCAGGGCTCGTTCTGACGGTCGATCGTCATCACGCCGCCCATGGCCACGCCCGCCCAGAACGTCGCCGCGATGGTGATGAAGATCACCAGGCCGCGGACCGGCCGGCCGATGTAGACGTGGCCCATCCCCGGCACCAGCCAGGCCAGGATCAGCGCCACCACCGCCCACGGTTTGTGTTTCTCGTTTGCCATTGTCGCGGTTCAGTATACCGGCCCCCGTGCTCGAGGGCAAAGCAACCCAATGCGCATTTCGGACCTGCCTGCCGGCAGGCAGGTTGCGGAGGCCTTTCAGTTGCACGCATAAGAAGGCAGGGAGAATGCAGGGGCGGGTTATCGCTTGCCTTCACCGCTGTGTGATCCCACCGGGAGCGAACAGCGCTGAAAAGCGAGCGACTTCGTGGTTTGCACTGTGCAAAGCTCGCCCCCGTTTCACGTCCGGACGAGGCGGGGGAGGCGGTCGTCGGCCAGTTCGAGCATCAGGACGGTGACGTCATCCTGGCAGCTGTCGCCTTCGCTGTCGAGGTAGGAGGTGAGGCGGAGCATGAAGTCATCGCGGCCGACCGATGCGGTGGCGGCGAAGGCGGCGTCCATGCTGGCGGCGGGGTCTCCGGCCAGCGCACGCAGGGCGGGCTCGACCCCGTCGGTGTAGAACATCAGGCGATCGCCCGGCTGCAGCGAGACCTCCGCCGACGCATACTGCTCCTCGGGGAAGATGCCCAGCAGGCTGCCGGGCACCTCCAGCGCTGTCGTCGTGCCGTCCTTGTGCAGCAGGACCGGTTCGGGATGGCCCGCGCGGGCATACGTCAACGTCAGCGTCTCGGTGTCGAGGATGCCGTAGACGGCCGTGCAGAACTGGCAGGCCGAGAGAGACTGGTCGCAGATGTCCACGTTAAGCTCCGACAGCGAGACCTCCGGCGGGACGATCTGGTAGGCGTTGCCGACGATTCGCTTGGTCTGCAGCGCCTTCTTGATGAACATGGTCAGCAGTGCCGCGGGCATGCCGTGGCCGACGGCGTCGGCGACGTAGAAGCCCACGTGCGTCTCATCCAGGCGGGTCACGTCGTAGATGTCGCCGCTGACCCAGCTCAGCGGCTTGTACAGCACGCTGAAGCGGGCGGAGCCCACTTCTGGCAGGCGGCGCGGCAGGAAGTCGCGCTGCAGCCGGGCGGCCAGGCGCATCTCCTCGTTGAGCTCGCGCTGTTCCGCCGTGGGCAGGCCCTGGGCATGGGCGTCCAGCTCGGTACGGAGATTGTCGAAGGCCGGTTGAAGCTCGCCCAGCGTCGCCAGCTTGGCCGCCAGCTCGTGGCCATTCACGTCGTTGCGGACGCACACGAATTGGCCCTTGCGGCGGCTGAGCATTTTCCAGGCGGCGCTGGCGTCAGGGGGCAGCATGAAGACGGCCACCGTCGAAGTGCTTTCCAGTTCGCGCAGCAGGCGGCCCAGGGCGCGGGTGTCGTTGGAGGAACCGTTGGGATAGATCAGGGCCAGCGGGCACCGCTGCAGCTGCGGCGCCAGCGGTTTGTCCGGCCGGTAGGTCGAAAGCGCGCGGACATTGCCCACCGCTTGCCGAACGTTCGGCGGCGCGGGCTCTTCGGCGACCCACAGCAGTTTGGGCTTTCTCTCCACAACCGTCCCATCGCAGGGGCACACAATCGGCCCCTCCTCGTCATCGTCACGGGGATGGCTTGTCTTTAGCAGTCACCGGCGTGGAGGGTCCGAATGTGACAATATCCCCCGGTTTGACGCCCGCGCGCTTCAGTTCGCCCGCGTTCACTTCCAGGGCATACAGGGCCGGGGCGTAGGAGCTGTACATGTACTCATAGCGGCCGTAGGGCTCGACCGTCATGGTGTCGGTGCGGACGACCTTGCCGTCGGCGCTGATGAAGGCGATGTCCAGCGGGATCAGGCACCGCCGCATGCAGAAGACCAGCTCGTGGGGATCGTTGAAGATGAACAGCATGCCGTGCCCCGCCTCCAGACGAGGGCGGTCCGAGAGGCCCTGGATGCGGTCGTCGTCGTTGGCGGCGATCTCCACCGTCCACGTCGTGCCGCCGATAGTGACCGTCGGCGGCGGGGCGGGGCGGCTGCAGCTGGCGGCGGCCGGCAGCAGGGCCGCGGCCAGCATCATGGACAACCACAAACGGGCGATAAGTCTCATCATTATTATTATGCGCCGCCGCGGAGGATGTTGCGAGAGGCAGTTCACGCCCGGCAGACGGCCTGGGCATCCTTCAGCATTCGTTCGACGAGTTCCACCGGGAGCCCGACCACGTTGGAGAAGCTTCCCTCGAGCGATTGCACAAAGCGGTCGCCGGTTTCCTGGATCGCATAGGCCCCGGCCTTGCCTTCCCACTCGCCGCTGTCGAGATACGCCTCGATCTCCGCTGGCGAGGCCGCCCGCATCGTGACGTACGTGGTTGCACACTCGATCCGCCGCCAGGCTCCGGGCCCCAGCAGGCACACCCCCGTGATCACCGCCTGCCGTGTCCCGGCCAGCAACGTGAGGATATCCCGGGCGTGGTCGCGATCGGCGGGCTTGCCGATGATCTGGCCGTTGGCGACGACGAGGGTGTCGGCCCCCAGCA
This sequence comes from uncultured Planctomycetaceae bacterium, assembly GCA_964616985.1. Classification (GTDB taxonomy): domain Bacteria; phylum Planctomycetota; class Phycisphaerae; order SM23-33; family SM23-33; genus CAZTVF01. The sequence continues at coordinate 41,820 of CAZTVF010000019.1, read as the reverse complement.
CCCATGCCCGCGGGTGATGCGCCCACACCGACCGTGCCTTGAAATACGCCAGCGACTGCGCCACCTGCTGCGGCGAGAGCAATCGCCACCGGCCGGCGGGCTCGTCCAGCGGCGAGGGGATCACCTCGAAAACAAACCCCGCCTGCGACAGCAACTCCTGCCGCCTCGGACTGGCCGAGGCAAGAATTAAACGAAATCTTCCGTCATTGAACGCCATCAAATCGCACCTTTCCTGTGCCGGGTGCGGCCGGGCCACGCGAGCGGCGTCGGCGGCCTTGATTCGGCACTTTCACCTATTAAACAGGAGGTTTATGCACTGAATGTGAAGATTTGAACCGTTTTCATTCATTTTTGCAATGCCACTAACGCCTGACACCATTCCATGGTCTATAATATCTTCAGGACCATTGTCGGAATGCCTCAGATGTTGCCATATCGCAACACAATGAGCGGCCGTCAGGGGTTTTGGCATTGACGCTGTCTGGATGCCGCTGACGTGGCTGCTCGGCGTTTCCGTTTGGCAACATCACGCGTCATTCCGACAGATTGTTTGGCTCATGGGTGACGCCCTTTCCAGGCCGCCCATCAAAAGGAGACCATCATCGACTGAATCTATTGTTCCTGTCTTTGCTCGTCCGACCGGCCGCGCTTGGGATTTCCTGGATTGGCATCCCGAACCTGTCACCGTATAATAAGCGTGGCTAAAATCCGTATCTGTGGAGGACGCTGCCATGAATGAGGCGGCAATTACGAAAAAACTGGCCGAACTGACCGAAGCCATCCTGGTCGCACCCGTCCGGGGCGCCGCGGGCTCCCACAGCGCCGCCGATGGCTTGTACGTTCCTCAGACCGTCACCAAAGAGACCTCGCCCGACGAGATCATCGAACAGCTCTCGCTCCAGGTGAAGTACCTCCTGTTTGACCTCGAAGCCACGCGTCGCGAAAACCGTTACCTGCGCCAGATGCTCGAGACACGCCCGCCGCTGGGTCCCGAAGAGAGCACCGACGACGGCCCGCCCATCGGGTGAGATCGCGGTTACTTGCGGCCGTACCACTGGGCCTGGTGATCGAGGAATTCGCGCTTGCTCTTCACTTCGCGCCACCAGTCCTGGTGGTCGCGATACCACGCGAAGGTGGCTGCCAGCCCGTCCGTCCAGTTCCACCGCGGCGACCAGCCCAGGGCGTTGGCGCGCGATGAATCGACGCTGTAGCGGTAGTCGTGGCCGGGGCGGTCGGCGACGAAGTGGATCAGTTCCTCCCCGCGCCCGCTGAGCTGCGCGATCCGCCGGGCCACGTCGATGCCCGGCACCTCCAGGCCCGCGCCGAGGTTGTACGCCCACCCGCGCTGGCCCTTGTGCAGCACCGCGTCGATGCCGGCGGCGTGGTCTTCCACGTGCATGTAGTCGCGCACGGCCAGGCCGCGGCCGTACACCGGCATGGGCTTGCCTTCGATGGCGTTGGTGATGAACAGGGGGATGATCTTCTCGGGGTATTGGTAAGGCCCGTAGGTGTTCGAGCCTCGCGTGACCACCACGTCCATGCCGTAGCTGATGCCGTAGCTGAAGACGACGTGTTCCGCCGCGGCCTTGGTGGCGGCGTAGGGGCTGCGCGGGGCGGGGGCGTCGGTCTCCATCGAGTGTCGCGTCGTGCCGCTGAGGTCGCCGTAGATCTCGTCCGTCGAGACCTGCACGAACCGCTTCACGCCCACGCGCCTTGCCTCTTCCAGCAGGCACAGCGTGCCCTCGACGTTGGTGCGGACGAACGCACGCGCCTCCAGCAGGCTGCGGTCCACGTGCGACTCGGCTGCGAAGTTCACCACCGCGTCGGCCCCGGCGAGGGCCTTGCGCACGTCGTCGGGCTCGGCGATGTCGCCTTGGATGAATTCGATGCGGCCGCTGACGTCCTTGAGGTTCTCAAGGTTGCCCGCGTACGTGAGCTTGTCGAGTACGACGATGTGCCAGCCCTCGTGCGCCGCCGCGGCCTGCCGCACGTAGCACGAGCCGATGAAGCCCGCCCCGCCGGTGATGACGACCCGCCGCAGCTCACCCACGATCTTCCTCCCAGAGCTGGGGGCCGAAGAAATCCCACGGCAGGCGGCCTTCGTTGGGGTCGCCCGCGTCGAAGGGGCTGTTGGTGGCGTACACCAGAAGCGCCCCTTGCGGCCCGGCCTTATAGCCGTGCGCCACGCCGGAGGGAATGTGCAGCAGGGCCGGCTGCTCGGCCGTGAGCAGGAAGCTCCGCTGCTCGCCGCGCGTGGGCGAGCCCTGCCGCGTGTCGACCACCCACACGAGCATGCGGCCCTCGACCACGCACCACAGGTCGTCCTGCACGACCTTGGGGTGAACGTGGAACGCGTTGACCCGCCCGGCGGCCGCCCAGGCCAGCGAGATCTGCCGGACATCGAACGCGTTTCCCGCCAGGGCCTCGGCCTTGCCGCCCGAGAGGCGCATCAGTTCCATGAAGTCGCCATTGAGCCCGCGATGGCGCGCCAGCGGCTGGAGGAACACGCCGTCAATCTTCGCCGCGGGGCCATACGACTGGAACGCCAGGGCCTTGGCGGCGGCGCGGTCGAGCGGGACCTGGAGCTTGCGGGGCTTGGCTTTCATCGTTCGGTTTCCTTGCGGTGCCATTGTTCTTTCAGCGCCGTCCAGCGGCGGATGTCGAGCGAGACGTCGTCGGGCAGCGGCACGGGGGCCTGGCGCTTGGAGGCCGGCCGCACGTCGGGCCGCCGCCGCATGGCCAGTTCATACACGCTCTTGCGTTCGGTGGCAATGTGCAGCGTGCCGTGCCCCACGCGCCGCACGTTGCGGATTGCCAGGGCGATCTGCGGCGCAATCACGTCCACGTAATCCTGGCTGGTGAAGACGTCGGTGTAGGCCGTCTCGTACGGCCATTGCCGCGGGCGGAAGCTCGTGCGGATCACCAGATGCCGCGGGCACGTGCGGGCCGCCTGCTCGGCCGCGAGCTTCGTCTCGCCATAATAGTTGAAGGGCGGGCCCGGCGGGTCGTCCTCGCTGTAGTTGCCGCGAACGCCGTCGAAGACGTAATCGGTCGAGATGAACACCAGCAGCACGTCGCGCTGGGCGGCGGCACGGGCCACGTTCTCCGTTCCGATCACATTGATGCGGCGGCACGTGTCGCGGTCGCGCTGGGCGGCGGCGACATCGGTGTAGGCGGCCGCGTGGATCACCACTTCCGGGCGATGCTCATCCAGCGCCGCCTCCACCTGCAGGGGCACGGTGATGTCCATCTCCGCGTGCGACGGCGCTACCAGCGGCAGCAGCGCCGACAGCTCCCGCCCCAGCCGCCCCGAGCCGCCCGTCAGCAGCAAGCGCGGCACGATCGCGTCCCGCATGACGCATTCGCACGACGAATCGGGTTTGCTGGATTGACTCGCCATGTCTCGCAAACGCTCCCTGCTGCCTATGACCTTCTTCTCACGACAACTTTACCTGCGAGCAATCGCCCAGCACCAGCTGCAGGCGCGTGGGGATGTTCAAGCAGTTGCGCCCATCGATGTGCGCGCCTTGCCCGATGAGGCTGCCGGTCAGGCGGCAGGGCAGTTCCTGCAGCGTCACGTCGTTGAGCAGGATCGTGTCGTCCACTTCCGTTCGCGTCACCACGCTGCCGGGGCCGATCGACGTGTTGGGGCCGATCTTCGAGTCGGTCACCACGGCGCCGGCGGCGATGTGCACCGGGCCGGTGATCTGCGACCGCGTGATGCGGGCGCCCTTCTCGATGATGGCCGGGCCCGTGACGTCGCTGTCTTCCATGCGGCCGCGGACGTCCAGCGGGATCTTCGAAAGCACCAGGCGGTTGGCTTCCAGCAGGTCCTCGGGCTTGCCCGTGTCCTTCCACCAGCCGCGAACCTGGTGCGCCGTCACGCGCAGGCCGGGCGAATCGACCAGGCCCTGGATGGCCTCGGTGATCTCCAGCTCGCCGCGCCACGAGGGCTTCAGCTGCGCGATGATGTCGTGCACGCGGCGGTTGAAAAGGTATACGCCAACGAGGGCGAGGTTCGAGGGCGGCTCCTTGGGCTTCTCCACGAGGCGGCATACCTTGCCGTCGCCGTCGAGCACGGCCACGCCGAACGGGCGCGGGTCGGCCACCGGGCACAGCAGGACGATACTGTCGGGGCCGCTGTCATGGAATTCCTGCACGAGGTGCGCGATGCCGCCGGAGATCATGTTGTCGCCCAGGTACATCACGAAGGGGTCATCGCCGAGAAACGTTCGGGCCGTCTTCACCGCGTGGGCCAGGCCCAGCGGCGCGTGCTGGGTGATGAATTCCAGGCGGGCGCCCCAGCGGCTGCCATCGCCCAGGGCCTTCTGCACCTCGGCCCCGGTCTCGGGGCTCAGAATGATGCCGATCTCGGTGACCCCCGCCGCCACCAGGTCTTCGATCACATAATAGAGGATGGGCTTGTTGGCGATGGGAATAAGCTGCTTCGCCCGCGTGAATGTCAGCGGGCGCAAGCGCGTCCCCTTGCCGCCGGATAAGACCAGTCCCTTCATGGGGGCTATTCTACGCGACCGGCGGCCTTGGGAACAGCGGGCAAAGAAGAAGCATTAGCAGGGATGAAGAGGATAAAAGAGATAAGAAAGGCAGGAAGATAGAGAGGTGGTTGTGATGATCGGTGGTGCCGCCGGGATCCATTGGCCGGCATTCGCCGTGATATCAGAGCAGCACTCCCTGGTGGGCCAGCGTTGCCCGCAGCGCCGCAGCGGGCAGCCTTCGCGGCGAGAGCCCGCTACGAACCGCCATGGCCGCCGCGGCGCCGGCCGCCTGTCCCATGGCCATGCACGAGGGCATCATGCGGACCGAGCCCAACGCCTCATGTGATGCGCTGAAACATCGCCCCGCCACCAGCAGGTTCTCGATCTTCTGCGGCAGCAGGCAGCGGTACGCGATGCCGTACGACTGGCCTGGCGCCAAACTGCGGTCGGCGTGCTGGGAGCCACGCCCGGGCCGGGGCTCATGGATGTCCACGAAGCAGGCATAGCGATAGACCTGGTCGTCGAACTGTCTTCCCGACAGCACGTCGTCGATCTGCAGTTCGCAGTCGCCCGCGATGCGCCGGGTCTCGCGCACACCCACTGCGGCGGCCGAGCTGATCAGGCTGACGTTTCGGCAGGCGGGCACGTGACGGCGCAGCAGCTCGATATTGCGCCACATCATCTGTCGGAGTTGCGCCGCGCCGCGGCTGAGGTCGTCGACGCGGGTGCCGTCCAGCCCGTGCGCGTGCAGGCAATTGAAATACGTCTCTTCGGAATGCAGGTAGTTGTCGGTGCCGGCCAGGACGAAGTCGTTGCCGATCTCGGCTGCGTACTTGAGCAGTTCGGCGTGGTTGGCCTTGACGTATTCGAATGCGACGGGCCAGTCCATGTTCAGGCACTTGAAGAACAGCGTGAACGGCTGGGTCAGCCCGTCGCCTTGGCGGCCGACGGCGAAGGGGGCCCCGGCGCGGGCGGCGATGTCGCCGTCACCGGTGGCATCGATAACGGCCTTGGCCAAGATCGCCTGGCGGCCTGACTTGCTCTCGATAATGACGCCCTGCATGGCGTTGTCGCTGACGATGGGCGCGACGGCCCCCGCGCCCAACAGCACCTTCACGCTGGCGTCCCGCATCAGTTCGTCCAGGACCAGCTTCATGCCTTCGGGGTCGAAGGCCAGCCAGTACGACATCCAATCTTTGGGCGGGCAGATCACCGGCGACTGGGCCAGGCCTCGACCGATCAGGATGCTGAGTACCTCCCACGCGATTCCACCCAGGATGATCTGCTTCTGATCGTGATAGGGGCCCAGGCGATTGACCATGCCGCTGGTGGCCATGCCGCCCAGGCACATCTGGCTCTCGATCAGCAGTGTCTTGGCGCCGTTGCGGGCGGCCGCCAGGGCAGCCCCCACGCCCGCGGGCCCACCGCCGCAGACCACGACGTCGACCTGAGCGATGACCTCGGTGTTCCGCGCGGGCTCAGGAATGTACGCCCTGACGCCACTATCGCCGGGGGTGGCCTGTTGATGAATCTCGCTCACGTCATGACCTTCAGTCGTTCCTATGGGACGACGCAGTAGCAGAGACTCGCGAACGAGTGCTCCGCTACGCCAGCTGGACCCCAATGCCTCTGGTCGGGTTGTCTCATCCCTTCTTGTCCTCTTCATCCCTGCCAATGCTGTTTCTTCTCATCGCCTTGACCGTCTCGCCGATGACGGCGGCGGCGCGGGCGAACTCGGCATGGCTGAGGCGCTTGGCCACGCGGCAGCACATGCCCATCAGGATCGTCCACGTCGGCCAGGGCGAATGCTTGCGGAAGAAGCGGACGGCCGACGGCGTGCTGAAGCGGTCGCGGGTGATGCCTCGCCCTGCGGCGGCGCTCTCGAGGTGATGCACCGTGGCACCCGGGGCAACGGTCAGCTTCCACCCGGCCTCGCAGAGGCGGTAACAAAGGTCCACGTCTTCCCAGTACAGGAAGTATCCCTCGTCCAGCAGGCCCACCTCGCCCAGGGCGGCCGCGCGGAGCAGCAGGCTCGCCCCCGTGATGTAACCCAACTGCTCGTCGCGCACCTTGCGGGTGAAGTGCCAGCTGAGGCCCAGCACGCAGCACGCCTTGCCGCCGCCATACGCCTGAAGCCGCCGGCGGTCGCGCACGAAATAGACTTCCGAGCCGACCGCGCCGATCTTCGCATCGCGCCCCATCGTCTCGACCATGAGCCCCAGAGTATCGGGCTCGACCGTTGTATCGTTGTTCAGCAGCCAGACGAGGTCCGCCCCTTCGGCCAGGGCCATGCGGATGGCGATGTTGTTGCCCGCGGCGAACCCGCCGTTGCGCGGGCTCTCTACCAGGCGGATCGCGCCGTCGGCGGCCAGCGGCGAAGGCTGGCTCGCGGGCAGGCCGAAGTTCGCCTTCTGCAGCGCGGGGATCAACTCACGGAGTCTCGCGGCCGAGCCGTCGGTGGAGGCGTTGTCGACCACGATGACGTTGAACCGCCCGTAGGTCAGCTTGCCCAGCGACGCCAGGCAGGGCGCCGTCACTGCCCAGCCGTTGTAGTTCAGCAGGATGATGGAGACCTTCGGCATTATGGCGTCTGGTTGATTCATGATGCAGGGGGCATCATAATGACTGCCCGTTCCTCGTGGAAGATCATAGGCGGGGGCGACGCGGGAGCGAGGGCTCTTTTGTCCAAGATCGTTGGCGGAACCGGCGAGCCCTTTTACCAGGATCTGCCGCGCGGCCGTTTCGAACTCTCTATGCACACAGTCGAATACAACTCGACCCCGCAGCCAGGCCCGAAGGGACGCGGCGGGTTCCTGGCCATGGCGCTGTCGTATTCGCTGGGCGTGTTCAACGACAACTTTTTCAAGCAGGCGGCCTCGCTGCTGGCCGTGGGCGCGTCGCTGCCGAAGCTGCAGGGTGTGGCGGTGGCGGTATACACGCTGCCCTGGCTGCTGCTGGCGGAGCCGGCGGGTTGGCTGGCCGACCGCTTTCCCAAGAAGCGCGTCGTGATCGCGGCCAAGTGCTTCGAGGTGGCGGCCATGGGCGTGGGGGCGCTGGGCATCTGCACGACCCACTGGGCGCTGATGATCACGATGGTGGGCATGATGGGCGTGCACTCGACGTTCTTCAGCCCGGCCCTGAACGGCTCGATCCCCGAGTTCTACCCGCCGCAGCGCGTGCTCAAGGCCAACTCGATCCTCAAGATGACCACGACGACGGCGATCCTGCTGGGGATCATCTTCTCGGGCCTGGCACTAGGACAGAAGGAGTTGTGGCACGGCGTGCCGGTGGGGCAGGTGATCGTCGCCTGCGCGGTGCTGGTGGTGGCGGCGCTGGGGCTGGTGTCGAGCTTCTTCATCCCGCACCGCGCTGCGGCCGCCCCGCACGCGCCCTTCCCTCGCGTGGGCCCTGCACAGACCGTCCGTGTGCTGTGGGCGGCCCGGCGGACGGACGGGCTGCTGTCGCACATGATCTGGGTGGACGCGTATGTCTGGTTCGCCGCCGCCCTGCAGGTCGTGCTGATCAACCGCCTGGGCATGACGCAACTGGGCCTGGGCGAGACGGTGACCAGCTACCTGGTGGTGGCCGAGCTTGCGGGCGTCGCCGTCGGCGGCCTGGCCTGCAGCCGCCTGGCCGCGGGCCGGTGGTTCCGCGTGCTGGCGCCCGGGGCGTTCCTGCTGGGCGCGGCGATGCTGCTGATGATGGCGGTGCCGCTGGCGGCCGGCCGCGGCGCGGACCTCGAGCGCGTGCAGACGCTGGCGGCACTCGTACTATTGTTAGCGGCGGGGCTTGGCGGCGGCGTGATGCTCGTGCCGCTGGAGAGTTTCATCCAGACGCGGCCGGCCGCCGGCGAGAAGGGCAAGATGATCGCCGCGGCGAACTTCGCCGCCTTCACCGGCATCCTGGTCGCCGGAATCACATTCGTGATCCTCGATGCGATCGCGCCGCCTTCCGTCGGCTTTGGCCTGCTGGGTGCGGCTACGATCGGCGTGGGAATCTGGCTGACCGTGCACCCGCCCCGGACGGAGTTGGAGGATCGGGCATGACGTGGCTGCTGCGACCTATTGTGAAGGCAGGCATCTCCCTGCGGTACCGCGTCCGCATGAAGGGGCTCGACGAGATCGGGCGCCGCGGCCGCCAGGGCATCCTCTTCCTGCCCAATCATCCGGCCTTCATCGACCCGATCATCCTGCTGGCCTGGCTGAATCGCGACTTCAAGCCGCGCGCCCTGGCCGACCGGCACCAGACCGACCGCTTCGTCATCCGCGATCTGGCCAAGGCGGTCAACATCCGGCCCATGCCGGACCTCGCCCGCACGCGATCGACCGATGCCCTGCGGGCCGTGCGTGAGGTGATCGAAGATACCATCCAGGGCCTCAAGCGCGGCGAGAACGCCCTGATCTATCCCTCCGGCCGCGTGTACCGCTCGCGCTATGAGCACGTCGGCGGCAATAGCGCGGTCGAGACGATCCTGCAGGCCCTGCCCGACGTCCGCGTGGTGCTCGTTCGCACCATCGGCCTGTGGGGCAGCCGCTTCAGCTATGCGCCCGGCCCGCCGATGATCGACAAGACGATGCGGTTCGCCCTGCTGAGCCTCGCCGCCAACGGCATCTTCTTCGGGCCGCGGCGCCGCGTGGACGTCGAGTTCGTCGAGCCCGACGACCTGCCGCGCCAGGCCGACCGCTTCACCATCAACCGCTACCTCGAGCGCTTCTACAACCAGGACGCCCCGCCCAACACGTACGTGCCTTACTTCCGGTGGGAGAAGCCCGGCCCGCGGCCGATGCCCGAGCCCGCCCAGCGGGGCAGCTCGCCGCGGGAATACGAGGCCGGCGACGAGACCCGCCGACTGGTGGCCGAGTACCTCCGCGAGCTCACCGGGCGCAGCAGGATTCGCGACGACGACGGCCTGGCCGTCGACCTGGGGCTCGACAGCCTGACGACCGCGGACCTGGCGACGTGGCTGGAGAAGGAGTTCGGCTACTCGCCCGCGCCCGACGCGCTGAGGACCGTGGGCGACGTCATGCTCGCGGCCATGGGCGAATCAGCCGCCGGCGAGACGAAGATCGCGCCGCCGCCGGCAAAGTGGTTTGCGGCGGACGGTTCGCCGCAGGGGCGGCTGTCGCTGCCGCAGGCGACGACGGTGGCCGAGGCCTTCCTGCAGCAGGCGCAGCGGCACGGCGATCGCGCCATTGTGGCCGACGCCATCTCCGGCGTGCGGAGTTATCACGACCTGGTGACGGCGTGCCTGGCGCTTCGGCCGCTGCTGTCGCGCCTGGGTGGCGAATACCTGGGCATCATGCTGCCGGCAGGCGTGGCGGCGCACGTGGCGTACCTGGCGACGCTGTTCGCGGGCAAGACGCCCGTGATGATCAACTGGACCGTGGGGCCGCGCAACCTGCTGCACGCGCTGGAGACCCTTGGAATTCAGCACGTGCTGACGGCGGAGGCCCTGGTCGCCAAGCTCAAGACGCAGGGCGCTGACCTCTCGGCCGTGGAGCGGCGGATGGTGGCGATGGAGACGCTGGCCAAGCGCGTGACGCCGGCGGCCAAGCTGCGGGCGGCGATGTGGGCGCGCCTCGGCGCCTCGGCGCTGCACCGCGCGAAGATCTCGCCGCTGGCGGCGGTGCTGTTCACCAGCGGGTCGGAGAACCTGCCCAAGGCCGTGCCGCTGACGCACGCGAACGTGCTGGCCAACATCGCGGCGACGACGGAGTTTTTCCGGATCCTGCCCAGCGACAGCCTGCTGGGAATGCTGCCGCCGTTCCATTCGTTCGGGCTGACGGCCACGATGATCCTGCCGCTGTGCACGGGCCTGCCGGTGTGTCACTGGCCCAACCCGACCGAGGGCTCGGCCCTGGCGACGATGGTGGAGCAGTATCGCCCGACGATCACCGTGGGCACGCCCACGTTCCTCGGGGCCATCGCCCGCGCATCGACCCAGGGCCAGCTCGATTCGCTCCGCATCGCCATCACGGGGGCCGAGCGCTGCCCGCCGCGCGTCTACGACGCGCTGTCCCGCGCGTGCCCCAACGCCAAGGTGCTCGAGGGGTACGGCATCACGGAATGCTCGCCCATCGTCGCCGCCAATCCCGAGGACGACCCCCGCGCCGGCACGATCGGTCGCGTGCTGCCGTCATTCGAATACGCCGTGGTGGATCCGCAGACGGGCGGCCGCGCTGCCCAGGCGGGCATGCTGCTGGTCCGCGGGCCCAGCGTGTTCGGCGGGTATCTGCACTATGACGGGCCCTCGCCCTTCACCGACTTCGAAGGCAAGAGCTGGTACCGCACGGGCGACATCGTCACCGACGACGGTGGCCACCTGACCTTCGTGGCCCGCCTCAAGCGGTTCGCCAAGCTGGGCGGCGAGATGATCTCGCTGCCGGCGATCGAGGCGGTGCTGCTGGAGCGTTTCGGCCGCCAGGACGCCGAGGGCCCGGTGCTGGCCGTCACCGCAAGCGAAGGCGAGCATTCGGAACTCGTCTTGTTCACGACCGACGGCGTGGCGCGGAGCGACGCCAACGACGTCATCGCCGCCGCCGGCCTGTCGCCGCTGCACAACATCCGCCGCGTGGTGAAGCTCGACGCGCTGCCCGTCCTCGGCACGGGCAAGGTCGATTACCAGGCGCTGGCGAAGATGCTATAGCACATCGCCGTCCGGCTTTCCCGCAGACCGTGCCACGACGCCCGCGCCGCTGCGTGCCGCGATTCGTCGCGCGCGATTTTGATTTCACTTCTCCGTCATGCATAGGATTCCCAACGCCCCGAACGTTCTCTTTCGAAAAGGAAATGCTATGTCCAAGGAAAAGACACCCCCGCCGCAGCACCAAGCCAAGCAGCCCGGTGAGCAGTCGCAGATGAACCCGCCGCCGGCGGCCGAGGCGCACCGCTACCTTCCGGCCGGGAAGCTCAAGGGCAAGGTCGCGATCGTCACCGGCGGCGACAGCGGCATCGGCCGCGCCGTTTCGGTGTGTTTCGCCAAGGAAGGCGCCGACGTGGTGGTCGCCTATCTCCAAGAGGAGAAGGACGCCCAGGAGACCCGTCGCCTCATCGAGCAGGAGGGGCGCAAATGCGTGCTGGTCGCCGGGGACATCGGCGAGGACGAATTCTGCGATCACCTCGTGCGTCACACCGTCGCGCAGCTGGGGCGCCTGGACATCCTGGTGAACAACGCCGCCGAACAGCACGTGTGCGAGAACATCGAAGAGCTGACCACCGACCAGATCGTGCGGACGTTCCAGACGAACATATTCTCGATGTTCTACCTCTGCCGGGCGGCCGTGAAGGAGATGAAGGAGGGCAGCACGATCATCAACACCACGTCGGTGACCGCGTACAAGGGCAACCCGACGCTGCTGGATTACTCGTCGACCAAGGGCGCGATCGTGGCCTTCACGCGGTCGCTGTCGATGCAGCTGGCGAAGCGGAAGATCCGCGTCAACGCGGTGGCGCCCGGACCGATCTGGACGCCGCTGATCCCCGCGACGTTTCCCGAGCAGCGGGTGGAAACCTTCGGCGAGAACGTGCCGATGGAGCGGCCGGGCCAGCCCGACGAGGTCGCGCCCTGCTTCGTCTTCCTCGCCTGCGACGAATCGTCGTACATCAGCGGCCAGACGCTGCATCCCAACGGCGGGACCGTCGTGAACGGGTAGCACAGGGGGCTCTTGAGGAGAGATCGCATGGGTTTCGCGGGCAAAGTGGCGGTCATCACCGGCGCCGGCTCCGGCATCGGCAAGGCGGCGGCGATGCTGCTGGCGGCGGGGGGCGCCAGGATCGCGGCCGTCGATGTGTCGGAGCGTTCGGTGCGTCAGGCGGCCGACGAAATTGCCGCATGCGGCGGCGAGGCAATGCCGCTGGTGTGCGATATCTCCCAGGTTCAGCAGGTGGAGCAGGCGTACCGCTCTATCGAGCAGCGGTGGGGGCGGGTCGATATCGTCTTCGCCAACGCCGGCATCAACGGCGTGTGGGCGCCGCTGGAGGAGCTTGCAGCCGAGGAGTGGGACCGCACGATGAACGTCAATCTCCGCGGCACGTTCCTGACGATCAAGCACGCGGTGGCGCCGTTGCGGAAGGCGGGCGGCGGGTCGGTCATCGTCACCTCCTCGGTCAACGGCACGCGGATGTTCTCCACGACGGGCGCCACCGCCTACGCCGTCACCAAGGCGGCCCAGGTGGCGCTGGTGAAGATGATCGCGTTGGAACTGGCGGAGTACCGCATCCGCGTCAATGCGATCTGCCCCGGGGCCATCGAGACCCACATCGACCAGAGCACGCAGCAGCGGGACATCGAGAAGGTGAAGATGCCGGTGGAGGTTCCTCGCGGCGTCGTGCCGCGCACCGGTGGCCAGAGCGGCAAGCCCGCCCAGGTGGCCAGGCTGGTGGAGTTTCTCGCCTCCGACGCGTCGGACCACATCACCGGCGCGGTGATCTTCATCGACGGCGCGCAATCGCTGCTGATGGGGTAGTGGTGAGGTCAGATTGGCGGCGGCCTGGGAAGGCCGCCACCCGGGCGCCGCCTGGCGCTGCCGCTGATAGCGATGAGATTCGCGGCCTACAATGATCTGTGCGTACGGCAGGGGCAAAACATTTAGCTGAAAGGACCGACCATGGCAGAACAAGACTATGAGCGCCGCTTGGACGATCTCAAGGACGACGTAGCGGAGATGAAAGCGGTTTTCAAACAGATGATGGCCGATCTCAAGGGCACCGTTGGAGCGAAAGTGGATGGACGTATGAACAGAATGCGTGATCATTTTGACAAAGGCATCGACTGGGTCCGCGACGCCTGGGAGTCCGCGCAGTCTCGCGGCCAGAAGGCGGTCGAGGACGTGGGCAGCCGCATCGAAGAAAAACCGATCCCCAGCGTGTTGATCGCTCTGGGCGTGGGCCTGGTAGTGGGGAGACTGCTGGGGCTGCGGAGAAGCTCGTGAGGGCACTGACGGAATACATCCTGGCGGTGAGCGATCTGGTGGAGGCCGAGGTGAAGGCAATTCGCCAAGGCCTCTTCCGCCTGGTGTTGGCGGCGGCGCTGGTGCTTGGGGGTGCGGTCCTGGCGTTGATGGGGCTGGCGATGGTCCTGTACGGGCTGTACCAGCTCTTGATGTCGGCCGGGTTGGGGGGCAGCGCCGCCGCTGCACTGAGCGGCAGCACGTTTATCGCCGTCGCGGCATTGATGATCGGGGGAGCATCATGGCTAAAACGGTAGAGGTGAAGCTCGCCAAGGAACGGCTGCGCGTGGCCTCGGCCCGCCTCAGGTCAGCGGCGCCGGCAATAATCGCCACCGCCATCGGCAGCGGGGCCATCGTCTCGCTCATTGCCCGCAAGAGCTTCCGGCGTGCGGCCATTACCGGCATCCGCTGGGCGGTGCACGCCTTCCTGAAGCAGCGCAAGAGCGCGTGAGCACGTGTGCAGGCCGTTGCGCCCGCGGGCAAGCCTGAATGCTTGCAGGAATCCAACCTATGGAACATTCAGAGGCCGCGCGTTTGGAAAGGGCTTTCCCTAGCGTCTAGGATGCAATGCTCAGCGTGGCGGGGAGAGTGGCATCTGCTGCGTAGTTCCCGCGGGTCCATGCTCGATTTCCGCGAGAGGGATGAACAGGAAGACTATCTTGGATGAACGCCATGACAATCGCGTCGGCGACCGCGACGGAAAGATCAAGATCCTGATCCTTCACAGTCAGCCGCAGTTGCGACGGCAGTTGGAGACGATCCTCCTGAAGGAGCCGGGCTGGTTCGTCTGCGGCGTGGCCCAGAATGCCAATGATGCCATCAAGGCCATCGACGGCATCCGCCCACGCGTCGTGCTGGTGGACCTGTCGCTGGAGGCCACCAGCGGGCTGGAACTGGTGAAGTATCTCTCCGACCGCTACCCCGACCTGCTGGTGATCGCCCTGTCAATCCGCGAGGAATCGTTCTATGCCGAACGCGTCCTGCGGGCCGGGGCCAAGGGCTACATCACCCCCGAGGACGGCGTGGAGAAGATCATCGCCTGCATCGCCAAGGCCCTGGACGGCGAGGTCTTCATCAGCGACAAGATGGCCGCCCGCATGATCCGCGCATTCGTCGACGGCCGCGGTGAAGAGGGCGCCCCGCTGGTTCAGAACCTCACCGACCGCGAGCTGGAGGTCTTCGAACTGATCGGGCAGAAGCTCTCCACCCGCGAGATCGCCAAAAAGCTGCACCTGAGCATCAAGACCATCGAGTCGCACCGCGAGCACATCAAGGAGAAGCTCCAGCTGCAGTCGGCCGGCGAGCTCGTGAACTACGCCGTCGAATGGGTGTCCCTGCCGCAGGTGAACGCCAGTTTCCAATGGCAGACCGCGCTGCCCGCGTGAGGAAGAAGGTCGTAGGCAGTAGGTCGTAGGTCGTAGGGAGCGTTGCGAGAGCCTGTGTCTCAGCAGTCGCTCGGCTTTCGGTGATGGCGCAATGAGCAGCGCACTTCGTTCGCAGACTGCAGACCGTTTGCCTATGCGAAGCTCTTCCCCTAGTCCCTACTCCCTGACCCCTGCTCCCTATTCCCTAAGCCCTTCCTTCCACATGAAGCAGTCGGCTGATGTGCATCTGGAGGGTCTCGATGCGGACGGGTTTGTCCAGCATCACATCGGCTTTGATCCATGAACGTTCTTCTTCGGTGGCGGCGTCGAAATCCATGCCCGTCTGCCCGCGGATGGCGGTGACCAGGATGACCGGCAGGGCGGCGTCCTTCTTTTTCAATTGGTAGCAGAACGCGAAGCCCGCGTCGACGTGCTCGAGCATCAGGTCCAGGATCGCCAGGTTGGGCCATCGCTTGGCGCAGGCGGCGTTGGCCTCGGCGACACTGCCGGCCGTCATCACGTGATAGCCCATCTTCTCCAGCTGCGTCCGCATCTGGAAGATGTAGTCCACGTCGTCGTCTACCAGCAGGATGGTCTCTTCCATAGCCAACCCTTTCTCGCAGTGTGCGTGCCAAGCACGCACATGGTTACTGACATGTACAGATTCCGTCCGCAGATCGAAACCGCGCGTCGCGCCAGGCCGCGTGGCCCTGGGCCCTCGTCGCACCCGGCGCTGTGCCGAACTTTGCCGATCGCGGCGGCCTTGGCTCTTCTGCGGCGGCAGCAATCCCGTCGCCGGGGCCGCTTAGACCTTGTTCCGCTTCTCGTACTTCGTGTGCAGCAGATGATGTGATTTCTCGCCCAGCGGGTGGCCGAGGAACTCGCGGTAGATCTGGTCAACCTGCGGATTGTTGTGGCTCTTGCGAAGCTGCTTGCCTTCGTCTTCCCTATAGATCGCGGCGATGCGGGCCTTGCGGGCGTCGTTGGTGGTCAGGCGGGGCTGTCCGCCGCCGCCGATGCACCCGCCCGGGCAGGTCATCACTTCGATGAAGTGGTACGACGCTTCGCCGCTGCGGATCTTCTCGATCAACGCCCGCGCGTTGGCCAGCCCGTGGGCGACGGCCACCTTCAGCGTCACGCCCTCCAGGAACGACCATTCCTTCTTGGTGCCCGTGATCGTGGCGGCGGCTTCCTTCACGCCCTCCAGGCCCATGATCGGCGCCACGTGCAGGTTGGCAAACGGCAGCTCCTTGCCCGTGACGATCTC
>CAZTVF010000019.1:0-25735 GCA_964616985.1 uncultured Planctomycetaceae bacterium | reverse complement strand
GTCCGCCGCGCCCGAGCCCAGCCCCAGCGGCAGGTCCATCGTCTCGTCCGGCAGCGACCGGAAGTCGATGCCCGCCTGCTGGATCATCCGACCCAGCTCGCGCGTCGTCAGCACCACGTCCACGTCCCGCGCGCCGCTGTCGTTCATCTCGGGGCGCTGGGCCTCGAACTTCTTGGCCGTGCACGGCATGATCGACACGACGAACATGTCCTCGGCCCGCTTGCCGATCTTGTTGGCGTAGTACGTCTTGGCCACGGCGCCGAACATCTGCTGGGGGCTCTTGCACGTCGAGAGGCAGTCGGTCATGTCGGGGTAGTAGTGCTCCATGAACTTGATCCAGCCCGGCGAGCAGCTGGTGAACATCGGCAGCGCCACCGGCGCCTTGTCGACCAGCGCCTTCTTGAGGCGGGTCAGCAACTCGGTGCCTTCCTCCATGATCGTCAGGTCGGCCGTGAAGTTCGTATCGAACACGCCCTTGAAGCCCAGGCGCTTCAGCGCGGCCACCATCTTGCCCGTCACCAGCGTGCCGGGCGGGTAGTCGAAGCATTCGCCCAGGGCCGCGCGGATGGCCGGGGCTGTCTGCACCACGACCGTCTTGGTCGGGTCGTCCAGCGCCGCCCACACCTCCTGCACCTGGTCGCGCTCGGTGATCGCGCCGACCGGGCAGACCGCGCCGCACTGGCCGCACTGCACGCACACGACGTCGTCGAGGTCCTGGCAGAAGGCCGGGCCGATGACCGTCTTGAACCCGCGCTTCTGCGGGAACAGGGCGCCCACGCCCTGCGTCTGGTTGCAGACGGTGACGCAGCGGCGGCACATGACGCACTTGCCGGCGTCGCGCACCAGGGCGGGCGTGCTGTTGTCGGCGGCCTTCTGGGTGCGCGCGCCGGCGTAGCGGATGTCCTTGATGTTCATCTGCCGGGCGAGGGCCTGCAGTTCGCAGTCCTCGCTGCGGGTGCACGTCTGGCAGTCGCCGTCGTGCTCCGACAGGATCAGCTCGACCACCGTGCGGCGGCTCTCGCGGACGCGGCGGGTGTTGGTGGAGACCTTCATGTTGTCGGCCACCGGCATGGCGCAGGCGGCGACCAGGGCCTTGGCGCCCTCGACCTCGACGAGGCACACGCGGCAGGCGCCGATGGCCTGGACGTCCTTGAGGTAGCACAGCGAGGGGATGTGCACGCCCGCCGAGCGGGCCGCCTCCAGGATCGTCGTGCCCTCGGCCACTTCCACACGGGTATTGTCAATCGTCACCACTGGCATAGCTCGTTACCTTTCCTCTAGTGCTGCATCAGGACTTCGTCTGAGTCTGTTGTTCCCTGGCGGCCGACCTACTTCTCGCACCGGTAGTCGCAGCGGAGGCAACGCAGTGCCTCGCGCCGGGCCACGCCGTCGGACCAGGGCAGTTCCACTTCCTGGAAGTTGTTCTTGCGTTTCTTCACCGGCAGCAGCTGGCTCTTGGCCCGCGGGTACTGCACGGGGTCGGCGGCGGGGTCGAAGGCCGTGTCCACCGGCTTGTACTCACGCCAGAACGCGTGCTCCTCGCCGGTGAAGAACTTGTCGATGCCCACGGCCGCCTTCTCGCCGGCCGAGATCGCCTCGACCACCGAGGCAGGGCCCAGGACGGCGTCGCCGCCGGCGAAAATCCAATCCACCGACGACTGCATCGTCGCGGGGTTCACTTCGATGAAGCCGTTCTTGTTGAGCTTCAGGTCGCAACCGGTCAGGATCTCCTTGGTCTCCAGCGCCTGCCCGATGCCGGCGATGACCTGGTCGCAGGGGACGATGAACTCCTCCTGTCCGGCCACCGGGCGGCGGCGGCCGCTGCGGTCGAACTCGCCCAGGACCATCTGGCGGCACTTGACGCCGCTGACCTTGCCGTTGCGGGACACAATCTCGATGGGGGCGGTCAGCACGCGCAGCTCGATGCCCTCATGCTCGGCCTCTTCCACCTCTTCCTCGTAGGCGGGCATTTCGGCCCGCGTGCGGCGGTAGAGGACGGTGACCGACTCGGCCCCCAGACGGATGGCCGTGCGTGCGGCGTCGATGGCGGCATTGCCGCCGCCGATGACCACGACCTGGCGCCCGACAGGCGCCGAGCCGCGGATGTTGTACTCGCGAAGGAACCGCAGGGCTTCGCTGACGCCCTCGGCGTCCTCGCCCGGCAGGCCCATCTTGGTGCCCAGGGGCGCGCCCACGGCCAGGAAGGCGGCCTCGTAGCCGTCCTTCTTGAGGCTCTCGAGCGTGAAGTCGCGCCCGAGCTTGCTGTTGGTCTCGATCGTCACGCCCATCCGCTCGATCATGCGGACCTCACGGGCGAGCTCTTCGCGCGGCAGGCGGTAGGCGGGAATCGCCTGCACCAGCATGCCGCCGGGGCGCGGCTCGGACTCGAACACCGTCGGGTTGTATCCCAGGCGGGCGAGGAAGTAACCGCACGACAGGCCGGCAGGGCCCGCCCCGACGATCGCGATCTTGCGCTTGGCGTTCTGGTCGCTCTCCAGCGCCTGCGGCAGCTGGACGACCACTTCCTGCTCGGCCATGAAACGCTTGAGGCCGCGGATGGAGAGGGATTCGTCCAAGGCGCTGCGGCGGCACTTGTCTTCGCAGGTGTGGAAGCAGACGCGGGCGCAGACGGAGGCGAAGGGGTTGCGCTCGCGGTGCAGCTGCAGGGCCTCGGCGTAGCGCTTCTCGCCGATGAGCGAGACGAAGCCCGGGATGTTCACGCCCGCCGGGCAGGCGTTGGAGCACGGCGCCTTGACCAGGGCCGGGCAGACGCCCGCGGGGCACTTCTTGTCGCGGATGTGGGCCTCGTACTCGCTGCGGAAATAGCGGATGGTGCTCAGGACGGGGTTGGGGGCCGTCTGCCCCAGGCCGCACAGGGCCGTGTCCTTGATCTGCGTGCCCAGCTCGATGAGCTTCTCGATGTCGCCTTCCTCGCCCTTGCCTTCGCAGATGCGGGTGACGATCTCGAGCATGCGCTTGGTGCCCACGCGGCAGGGGGGGCACTTGCCGCACGATTCATCCTGCACGAAGTCCAGGAAGAATCGGGCGACGTCGACCATGCAGCTGTCCTCGTCCATGACGATCATGCCGCCCGAGCCCATGATGGCGCCCAGCTCGTTGAGCGACTCGTAATCGACCGGCACGTTGAGGTGTTCCTTGGGAATGCATCCGCCGGAGGGCCCGCCCATCTGTGCGGCCTTGAAATGCTTGCCGTTGGGAACGCCGCCGCCGATGTCGTAGATGATCTCGCCCAGCGGCATGCCGACGGGCACCTCCACCATGCCCGTGTTCACCACGGCCCCGGCCAGGGCGAAGACCTTGGTGCCCTTGCTCTTGTCGGTGCCGTAGCTGGCGTACCACTGCGGGCCCTTGAGCAGGATCGGGGCGATGTTGGCGAAGGTCTCGACGTTGTTCAGGCAGCTGGGCTTGCCCCAGAGGCCCTTGTTGGCCGGGAACGGGGGACGCGGGCGAGGCTCGCCGCGGTTGCCCTCGATCGAGGTCATCAAGGCCGTCTCCTCGCCGCAGACGAAGGCGCCGGAGCCCATGCGGATCTCGATGTCGAAGTCGAACCCCGTGTTCATGATGTTCTTGCCCAAGAGGCCATACTCGCGGGCCTGCTCCAGGGCCTTGCCGAACCGCTCGACGGCCAGCGGGTATTCCGCGCGGATGTACGCGTAGCCCTGGCGGCAGCCGATGGCGTAGCCGGCGATGGTCATGCCCTCGATGACGCTGTGGGGGTCGCCTTCGAGGACGCTGCGATCCATGAACGCGCCGGGGTCGCCCTCGTCGCCGTTGCACAGGATGTATTTCACGTCGCCGGCGGCCTTGCGGGTGAAGCCCCACTTCATGCCCGTGGGGAAGCCCGCGCCGCCGCGGCCGCGAAGGCCGGACTTCTTGACCACGTCGATCACGTCGTCGGGCTTCATCTCCGTCAGGGCCTTGGCTAGGGCCGCGTAACCCTCGCGGGCGATGTATTCCTCGATCTTCAGCGGGTCGATCAGGCCGCAGTTCCGCAGCACGATCTTGACCTGCTTCTGGAAGAAGCCGATCTCGTGCAGGTTGGGCTTGGCCGTGCCCGCGGGGCTCTTGTGCACCAGGCGCTCGACGATGCGGCCCTTAAGGAGGTGCTCCTGGACGATGTCCTCGGCGTCATCGGGGCGGATGTTCTGGTAGAAGACGCCGTCGGGGTAGATGGCGGCCACCGGGCCGACCACGCAGGGGCCCAGGCAGCCGGTCTCGATCACCTTCACCTCGTCGGCCAGCCCGTGCTTATTGATGCATTTGCGGAGGGCATCGCTGACCTCCAAGGCGCCCGAGGCGATGCAGCCGCCGCCGGTGCACACGAGAACATGAGTCCTGACGCTATTCATTAAGCCGCTCTCTTTCTTCACTGGCTTACGCCTTCAGAAGGTATTCGCCCAAGGGGTTGCCACGCACCACGTGCTCGCGGACGATCTGCCCGACCTTGTGCTTGTTCAGCCGGCCGTAGCGATAGACCTGCCCGCCCTTGTCGGTCAGCGTGATCATGGGTTCCTGGTCGCACAGGCCCGCGCACGCGCTCTGCTGGAGGGAGACGTTGTCGGCCTCCACGGCGCCCAGGGCCGAGATCAGGGCCTGCAGGATGTCGCGAGCCCCGGCGGCGATGCCGCAGGTGCTCATGTGAACGGTGATGCGCATTTCCTTCTGGCCGTTGCGCAGTTCGATCTCGGCCAGGGCTCTTTCACGAACGCCCGCCAGGTCGGCGGCACTGTTGATTCGGGTCATGGTCATGCCTTGCCTTTCGCCGGGGCCGCCTCGCGGTAGCGGCCCAGGATGTCTTCAATACGGTTGGCCTTGACGCGGTGATGGACCTCGTCGTTGACGGTGATGACGGGGGCCAGGCCGCACGCGCCGAAGCAGCGGGCGATCTCGAGGGAGAACATGCGGTCCTTGGTGGTCTCGCCGACGTCGATGCCGAGCTTCTGCTTCATCGCCTCCAGGACGCGGCTGCCGCCTCGGACGTAGCAGGCGGTGCCCATGCAGACGCGGACGAGGTTCTTGCCGCGGGGGATGGTGGTGAAGAACGAGTAGAAGCTCACCACACCGGCGACCTCGCTGTAGGGCTTGTTCATTTTGAGGCTGATGTGCTTGAGGACGTCCTGGGGCAGGTAGCCGAAGATGCCCTGCGCCAACTGCAGCACGGGGATCAGGGCCCCGGCCTTGTCCTTGTACTGGGCGAGGACTTCGTCGAGCCTGCCCATGAGTTCCTCCTGCGATGCTTCGCCGCAGGAACACGTGGCCTTTTCGATCATCGGCAATCCTTTCCGCCCGAGGGGCGCCCAAGAGATGGGTAGGAGAATTTTTTAAATGCTAGGGATGATTCTACGCCTTGTGAAAATTTTCTCAAAGCCCTTTTATCGGCCGCCTTTCGTCAGGTCCATGGATCGGGACCACCTTGTGCAAAGAGCCCGGCGTCTCCGGCGCAGTCATCGTCGCTCTTTTCACAGCTCTGTGAAAACTGACAAATCGCTGTTACTTGGGAGTTAAGCTCAAGAACCAGCAAGAATTGTGGCGAAAACAGCCCCCAAACATGGAAATAGTACCGTTTTTAGCTGTGAAAACTTCTAAAACATCCCTGCTTTTGTGAGAAAACTGTGAATCTGCCGCGAAAGTTTTTTTGCAGAATCCGCGTCTTTGAACGATGAACCGGGGCTGTTTCCACCCGCGGCGCTGCGGAAGAACGCCTCCTGGCCGCCGGCAAAGAGCCTCAACCGTAGTTCTACCGATGGGTTCGTCACCGCCATCGCTGTGAAAGTAGCCCCAAGGTCGCCCATCGGCGCGCGGTCGATGTGTCCCAGCTGCATCGTCGCCTTCACCTGAGCCCCGCCTAGCGGAGAACGGCCCAGCTCCAGCGGCCCGCCGGCCCGCTGGCACGAGGCGGCGAAAAGGCTCAGGCCCAGCCCCGTCCGCTTGCCGCTCTTAGTGCTGTAGAAGGGGTCGAGCGCCACCGCCGGCGGCACGGCGAACCCGCGCCCGTCGTCGTCGACTTCGATCGTCAGCCGGTCGCCCGCCGCGTCGGCCGTCACGGCGATCTCGATCGTCCTGGCCCCGGCCGCCAGCGAGTTCTCGATCAGGTCCAGGATGTGAAGCGATAGTTCACGCACTGCTGGGGCCTTCCTCGAACGCCCGACGCAGCTCGTCGAAGCTCGGTTCGTTGATCGCCATGGCCATCTTCACCCCGCCGATCTGCGAGGGGTAGTGGCTGTCCGATGAGAAGATCATCGGCAGGTGGAGCGAACGGAATGACTCAATCCGCGCCTCCCAGGCCTGGGGCGACATCTCGATCGCATCGAACCCCGCATCGGGCGGGATGAATCCCAGCTGGCTGGTGACGCTAAACGACGGTCGGTCCACGTGGCAGGCGACGGCCAGACCGTCGTGGCGCTTCACTAAGGCGATGGCGGCGGTGAGGTTGAGGCTGGTGCTGGCGGCCAGCATAACCGGGCACAGGCCGGTGACGGCGCCGCCGGCGTCCATCAGCTCCTGCCGCCCGAAGCGGCGGGAGTACGTCCGGTCGGCCCGCGGAAGCGAGGACTGCACCGTCGCCTCTACGGCCAGGGCGGCCTCGCCCGTCGGGAATAGCCCCAGGATGTGCACTTCCTCGGCCGTGGTGATCTCCATGCCGGCAATCACGACGGGGGCGCCCACCACGCCGGCGGCCGCCTGCTGCACGGCCGCGATGTTGCCGGCGGCGTTGTGGTCGCAGATGGCGATCAGGTCCAGCCCCGCCCGCGAGGCGGCGCGGACGATGGCTGGCGGGCTCATGCCGTGGTCGCCGCAGGGCGACAAGGCCGTGTGGATGTGCAGGTCCGCGTACAGCCGCTTCACCGCAGCGGCCCCCGCAGCCCCAGCGCGTACAGTTCGCCCACGATGTCAAACACGCTCATCGGCGTCGCCAGCATCACCACGCCCTCCTCCACGGCCTTGGCCAGGACCGTCTCATCAGGCCTGCGGTCGGCGGCCAGGATCACCGCGGCCAGTTCCGCGTGCACCGCCACCGCGATGACGTTGAGGTGCACCTGCACCGTCACCAGCACGCCTCCGCGAGGGGCATTGGCCAGCACGTCGCTGAGCAGGTCCGACGAGAAGCCGCCGCGCACATCCTTCGCCGTCGCCAGCGCTGGCGTCAGGTTCTCCAGGTGCAGGGCGTCGATGATCTCGTTGAGGTTCATATAGTCTCCTGCAAAACAAGCGGTGCGGCGGGCGGCGCGGTTCGCCGTAGTCTAACCGATGGCCACCCTCGTCACCGAACCTGCCGCGTCACACCCGGCGACCTGAATAACGAACTCTACTTCTGCCTGCATGGCCCGACCGGGCGGCCCAGCACGACATCCTCGGCATACGCGGCGCAGGTGGGGCAGCCGCACAGGCCGCAGTCCTTGCCCGGCAGGGTCTTGACCAGCTCGTCGATCTTCGCCAGCTTCGTCATCGCCTTGGTCATGTCCTCGTCCAGCTGCATGCCCTGTCGCGGGGCATACGGGGCGCGGCGGCGAAGGGCCTGCGCGTGCAGGCCGCACGGCACGCCCTGTTCATGCCAGCGATGAGCGGCCACGAAGGGGCTCTCCGACAGCAGCGGCGAACCGAAGCAGCCCTTCTCGCACAGGTATAGCTCCAGGACGGCTACGTCGTCCATCATGCCGTTCTCGGTCAGCTCGAGGATCTTCATCACGTGGGCGATGCCCGTCACCTGCAGCTGGCCTTGGAGCTGGTAGTCGGCCGGCACCTTGAACGGCGGCGGGGCCTGCTGCTGGCGGTGGGCCAGCGCCAGCGGCAGCGCCGCCGTCCGCAAAGCCGAGGGCAGTAGAATCTCCACCGCCGGCGACTTCACCGCCTCCAGCGCTGTCCGCTGGCAGGGGCACAGGGCCACGAACGCCGCCCGCCGGCCGCACAGACGCTCGTGCGCCGCCACCACCGGCGGCGCGAACGGCGCCAGGTGCGGAATCAGCGACGGGAAACGCATCTCGATGATGTTGACCACGGCCGGGCAGATCGGCGAGATCACGGGCAGCGCCTTGGCCTCGTGGCGGGCGTAGTCCAGCACCGCCAGGTGCAGGGCGTTCTCCCACGCCTCGGTAACCACGACGCCGGCAAAGCCCAGCTGCGCCGTCAGGATCCTGATGACGTCCTGGGGACCGATGTTGGGGCCGAACTGCACCAGCAGCGGCGGCGGCGCCACCAGCAGCGCCCCCTGGAGCGATTCGAGCGACGCGCTGGTGCCCGTCATGGTCAACGCCCCGTGCGGGCAGGAGGAAATGCACGTGGCGCAGTCCATGCAGATCGATTCCAGGACCGCCGGGCGCCCGCCGCGAAGCCGCAGCGCCCGCGCAGGGCACGCCCGCAGGCAGCGGAAACATTCCCGGCACTTGCCGGGCTCGATGTGCAGCGAGTTGGGCGCCGACGCCTTCGCCGCCTGCGGCCGAAGGATGATGCCGAACGTCACCGTCGTGCCCGCTCCGACGGTGGACTCGATGTGGAAGAAGTCGCTGTTCTTGCGGATGTTGGGCAGGCCCATGCCCGCGCCGAAGCCCAGCTCTCGGGCCCGGTGCGGCGCGGTGGAGTAGCCTTCCGTCAACGCCAGCGGGATGTCCTTGATGCCCGGCCCCTTGTCCACGACCTGCACGTCGATGCGGCCCTTGCTGATGGTGGCCGTCAGCGTGCCGCTGAAGGCGTGGATGACCACGTTCATCTCGGCCTCGTAGGCGGCGATCATCGCGCGGCGGATGGCGTCCGGCGGCGCGCCGATCTTCTTGAGCTGCTCCTTGAGACTGCGCGATGCCGAGCCGCCCCGCTCGTAGTCGCCGCCTTCGATGATGTAGGAGGTGGAGCTCATTGGTGTATCAAGCGGTAACCGGTAAGCAGTAAGCGGTAATCAGTAATGCAAAACCATCGCAGACAAATCGCGATCAGGCAACTCATCGCTAATCGATAACGCCTGCGCACGCGAAGCTCTTCCTGTTTACTGGTTTCTGTTTACTCTTTACTTGTTTCTACCCATCCGTCTCGTTCAAGACTTGGTACATGCGTCCGCACGTTTCGTAGATGCCGACCGGCGATCGCATGATGAGCAGGCCCTTGCGGGCGGCGGCGGCCAGGGCGGCCTCGTCGGGCGGGCAGTTGTTCACCAGGCACACGCCGGGGGAGTCCATCAGGTCGGCCAGGTCCATCAGCTGCGCGCATGCGAGGTTGGTGACCAGCAGCGTGTCCTCGCCCGCCTGGTCCAGCAGGTCGCTGATGCGGTCGCCCGCGTAGACGCGATGCACCTCCGCATCGGTCCCGGTGCCGTTGGTCAGAATGCTCGCGCCGATCTTGACTGCCAGTTCCAGCAGCTTCATGTCATTGCCTCGAGCCCTATCTTACCCACGTCCGGCAGGCGCTCCTAATGAAACCCGCCGCCGGGATTTCCGTTGACGCCTGCCCGTCCGCAGGCTTCGCTATGGGCAAGGGAGCGAGCCATGAAATCTTACGAAGTCATTCGCGGTGCAGCCGAGCGGGTGGGCGTCAAGCAGGTGGCGGCGGAGATGAACCTCTCGACGTCGCTCATATACAAGTGGTGCCAGAACCCCGGCGAGCCGGCGGGCGACGAGGCCAGCGGCGCCATCAACCCGCTCGATCGCATGGCCGCCCTGTGGGACTGCACGCGAGACATCGCGATGATCGACTGGCTGTGCCAGCGGGCGGGCGGCACGTTCGTGCCCAACCCGCTGCTCAACCTGGCCATCGACGCCGAATACGTCGAACGCGTGCAACAGATGATCCGCGACTTTTCGGAGCTGCTGGGCACGGCCTCGCAGTCGATGATCGACGACGGCAAGGTCGACCCCAAGGAGGCCGAGAAGCTCCGCCGCGAGTGGCAGCAGCTCAAGCGCGACGCCGAGGCCTTCGTCCTCGCCTGTGAACGCGGCCTCTTCGGCGGAAAGAAACCGTAGATGGAGAGACGGAGGATCGGAAGCCGAAGCCTCCGGGCGGCCATTGTCTGCTACAGGAGACGATCATGCGAAGACGGACGTTCTTGGTGCTGTGGTGTTCCGTAGTTGGCATATTGGGTTTTGCGGCGGAGGGATGCAAGCAGCAGAAGAGCCCAGACCCTACGGGCAAGTACGGTTGGAGTACGAGCATGGGTGTGGTCCAGCGAAACCTCCCTTTTCTCGGGCCCATAGTCGAATGCTCCTGGTCTAGCGGCGTAGCTGTAGATAATGATTACGGGCTGGTGCCAGGTCCCGATATCGTATATCTCAGGGGCTACGCTGTCCTGACGGAAGAAGACGCCAACCGTATTGGCACCGCTTACGCGTGGACAAAGAGCAATGACGTGAGGCCCAGTGACCTCAAGATGCCTCCGGGGGGTCCCTCACTCTCGGGCGATGTTCTTGTATCCGAGCAGTTTGAGCAAGAGTTATCGAAAGTGTCGGCCTATGGTGGCAGGCTGTATCTACTGCGAGACTTGCGCATCGTATACTTTGATCTGGAGAGGTGACCACCAACCAGAATCGCATGGCTGCCGCCATCACGGTGAGCATCAACCGGATCGATGATGGCAAGCTCGCCACGGCGAATCTCGCCTGCGGCACACCTTCCCACCGTACGGCGTTACAAACGCGGCGGTGCTTTGTAATGGAGGGTGGTTTATTACTCGATACGATGGGCCCCTGCCTGCTGGACGCGGCGTGATGAGTTGGGGTCGGACGCATGGAAGCGGCCTATCCTTCGCCTCGGCTGCAGGGGGTGGCCCCCGGAGATCCTCCGGGGGTTTTTTTGTCGAAAGAAAAGGTGCGCCGGCGACTCGCACCCCAAGACCGTCAGCGGCCCCCCTGTCCGCTGCGGACCTATGACTGGATTGTCTGATGCAGAGCGGAGCCACTCAGTAATCTTGCGCTCCGCTTTCTCTTCTTCTGCTTCTTTCTCTCTGCTTTTCTCTGCGTTCTCAGCGATCTCTGCGGTGAATGCTTCTCTCTTAGATCCGCCGGATGACCCCGATGACCACGCCCTGGATCTGGACGTCGTCGACGTAGATCGGCTGGAACTCGGGGTTGGCCGGCTGGAGGCGGACGCGTCCGCCCTCGCGGTAGAATTTCTTCAGCGTGGCCTCGCCGGTGTCCAGCAGGGCCACGACGGTCTCGCCATTGTGGACGCTCGTGCGGGCCTGGCAGATCACGTAATCGCCATCGCGAATGTGCTCGTCGATCATGCTCTGGCCGGTCACGCGGAGGACGAACGTTTCGCCGGGGCGGTGGAAGAGCTCTTCGAGGTCCAGGACTTCGCGATCTTCCACGGCCTCGATGGGCCTGCCGGCGGCGATGCGGCCCTTGAGCTCCAGCTTCAGCGGCGACTCATCGGGAAACTCGAACTTCGGACTAACCTGCAAAGAGCGAGCCTTGTGTTTGGCGCCCCGCAAGAGCAGGCCTTTTTTTTCGAGCGCCCCGATGTGCTCGAAGACCGTTACCTTTGTCAGTTGGAGATGATCCCCAATCTCCTGCATGCTCGGGGAATAGCCGTGGTGATTGCGGAAGTCCCGAATAAACCTCAGCACTTCCAGCTGTCTCGGTGTCACCGTCTCCATAATCGCTCTCCTGCTCCTCGCCGTGGGCGGGGGCATATACGCCGGCCAACTGCTCCACACGGTCCACCCGCGGCTTGGCCGGCGCGTGGTGCGCCAGCTCCGACGGGCAACCATGCCGGCCCAGGCCCAGTGCTTCCATCCGCACCGAGGCCGAGAGCCTCACCTGCCGCACGGGGGCGGCCGCCGTCACCGTTACCGTCACCGGCTTGGGGGCGGGCTTGGCCACCACGGCCGCCGGCACCGATGCCGCCGGGCGGGTGCCGCTGGCAAGGGCCTGCCAGTTGATGCCCTGGGGGCCCACGCTCACCAGCGGGGCGACCAGGCCGAAGCTGCCGGCGATCCGCGCCACGCTGTTAGGTTCATCAGACTCTATCGCCCGCGCCGACTTCGGCCAGACATTCACGAAATCGCCGCCGGGACCAAACTGGCACAACGGTATGTCGGTCATAACTCACGCCTTTCATAGCTCGTCGTGCGAACCGAAGCCAACGGCAATATCTGTTGGGCTTCTGTTCGTCTACGACTATAGCCTAACATCGTCCGAACGTCAAGAAAAGCTTTAGTGATTTTCGCGGCCGGTCGCCCACGTTTTTCCCGGCCAGGCCACGACTTACAGTCGCTGGCCTCTTCTTTTGCGATACCCCAACATGTTGTGTGTGTCAGCTGCATTCACATACAACCTGTTGCTTGCCACAATTGGTTTATCGGCCAGCGGGGATCGATTCCTGCAGCGAAAAGTGTCCAGTGAATCGGCCCCTTCGCCGACCGCTGTAAGTGCAATTCCCTAGGCCCGTTAGGGGAGGGGTGAGAATGGGGCGGCCGCGCCGGGCGAGATCATCAATAATAATGATGTATTGGAAGGAGGTGCTCACGAGCGAGAAACAATCTGGCAGGAGAATGAAGGGTGTCCTGAGCCGTCCGGCGCGGGCGCTCGGTTGTGGCTCTCGCCGGACGGTCTTAGGGCTCCTGCCATAATAAGCATTGAGGGGCGGCGGCGGGTCGCGAGCGTTGCCATCATATCTTCATCCCCTTTGCCACTGTCTGCCGGCGTTCCTCCCAAGGCCCATCGGGCGACAAAGGAGCAGACCATGTTGACTCCAACGGCAGACACGATGCGCGCAGGGGCAGCCGCCAGGGCACGATCTTTCCCCGCGGCCTTCACACTTCTGGAACTGCTGATCGTCACCGCGATCATCTCCCTGCTGGCCGCCGTGCTGATGCCCGCGCTGACGGCGGCGCGAGAGCAGGGGCGGCGGGTGAGCTGTGCGGCCAACCTTCGCGGCGTGGCCCAGGGGCTGGCGATGTACCAGCAGCAGAACCAGCTGTACCCGCGCGTGCCGCTGACGGGCAGGGCGGTGGAGGTGGGCACGGCCCGCGAGAGCAACCCCTTCGAGGGCGCCCCGTGCCAACGCAGCGTGACGGCGTCGCTGTACCTCCTGATCCGCGACTATTACTGCCAGGCGGGGCAGTTCATCTGCCCCTCCACCACCGACGGCGAGGCGGCGGAGCGGCCGTCGAGCTTCTGGGACTTCGCCGACGGCACGCGGATCTCCTACGCCGTTCAATGCCCGTACGGCAACACGCCGCTGGGGCAGGGCGTGGGCGGCATGGCGGTGCTGGCCGACCGCAGCCCGTACTTCGTCGAATCCACCGGACTGCGCAACGCGGTGGCCCCGGTGGACTGGGGCGGCGGGGGCAATGAGCTCGACCTGCTCCAGGGCAACAGCCCCAACCACCTGCGGACGGGGCAGAACGTGTGCGACCTCGGCGGGTCGGTGCGGTTCCAACGCCGGGCCGACTGCGGCATCGAGGGCGATGACATCTACACCCGCGCCGCCGTGCCCGTTGGCGCCGTGGGCACCATCCCGCCCGGCAGCCCGCTGGCCGACACCCCCGCGCAGGGCGCCGCCAACAGCCGCGACAGCTTCCTGATCGACTGACGGTCTTGTGTCCGCCGCCGGCCATCGCTACAGTCTCGCTCTTTGACAAGGAGAACAGCGATGCTCCCGACGCGAGATCAGTTCTTGGCCAATACCGCCCGCTGGCGCCAGATGATGGGCGACTCTGCCAGCAAGTTCATCACCCCCGACGGCGATGTCGCCCGCCGGGCCGTCGCCGGCGAGATCGGCTTCCGTCACATCGGCGTCAAGTTCACGCCCGTGGGGCGCAGGGACATCGACTGGTCCGGCCTGCATCACCCGCACCAGGAATGGCCGGCGCAGCTGAACCGCTTTTTCCAGCTGGGGGCGCTGGCGGCGGAGTATCGCCGCACCGGTGACGAGCAGTACGCCCAGGCGGCGGCCGACTACATCCACGACTGGCTGCGCGTTCACCCCACGCGGGCCGGCTGGCAGGTGGCGCCGTACGACAACACGCTCAACCTCTCCATCCGCGTGATCTGCTGGCTGAGCAGTCTGCCGGAACTCGCCGCAAGCCCGCTGTTCGACGACGCCATGCTGGCGGCCATGTTCGACTCGGTGTCCGCGCAGCTGGAGTTCCTTTCGGGCAACCTGACGGTCTTCGGCAACTGGCGGATCGCACAGGCCGACTCGCTGCTGCTGGCCGGGGTGGTGATGGACGGCGCGCCGGCGGCGGCCGCCTGGCGGCAGCAGGCGGTGGACGTGCTCAACGACGCGTTCCATCGCCAGGTGCTGCCCGACGGCGCGCACGTCGAGCGCACGCCGGGCTATCACGACTGGATGTGCCGCGTCTTCGAGGGCTACTGGCGTCTGGGCCGCGCGATGCCCAAGCTGGGCCTGGCCATGCAGGCGGCGGCGATCGCGCGGATGCACGACTACTCGCTGGCCACCCGCCGCCCCACGGGCGGGCTCAACGCGATGCACGACTGCGGCGGCGCCCTCACCGGCGAGCGTCCCGCCGACTGGGCCGATGCCCGCGGCGCGTTTCTTCGCGAGGCGGGGCTGGACGACGCGCTGCCGCCGACCTCGCAGTTTTTCCCCGACGCCGGGCAGGCCCTGCTCCGCGACAGCTGGGACCCCACCGCCACCTACCTCACCTTCGACGCCACCCCCTGGGGCGGCGGCCACTGCCACCTCAGCCGCAACGCGGTCCAGCTTCACGCCTTCGGCCGCACGCTGCTGGTGGACCCCGGCACGCTGACCTACGAGGCGAGCGACCCGATGATGGCCCATGGCAAGAGCACGCGGGCGCACAACACGGTCAACCTCAACGGCTGGAACCAGTGCACCAACGACCCCAAGACGCGTTTCTTCGCGGGCGAGGGCTACGACCTTGTCGCCAGCCTCTACGACGGCGGCTACTGGCCAGGGCGGTACGAGTGGCACTGGCCGCAGGGCTTCGGCCCGGGCATCTGGGCCGAGCACCACCGCGCGATGCTGTGGGTGAAGGGACGGTTCGTCGTCGTGCTCGATGACGTCTACAACAACGCCCTGGCGGACAACAAGCCGGCGCTGGAGATCAACTGGCAGTTCGGCCCCGGCGAGTTGCAGGTCGACCTCGCCGCCCGGCGGGCGGTGACCACGCACGACGACGCCAACGTGCTGCTGATGACGGCGCTGGCGCCGCCGGAGATGGCGGCGGCCGTGCACGCGGGGGAGATGGACCCGCCGGCGGGGTGGCTCAGCGGGGAAGGCGGCTACCAGCCTGCGCCGCAGCTTCGCCTCCGTTCGCCCCGGCACGAAACGTGGCAGACGGACATCGCCACCGTGCTCGTGCCCTTCGCCGGCAAGGCCTGCCCGCAGGTGACGGCCGAAGGCCGCGCGACCGGCTCCGGCACGCCGGGCCGCGTGACGCTTCGCTGGGCCGACGGGTCGACCGACACGATCCTGTGGACGCGGCGGCTGGAATCGGCCATCGGCACGGCCGAGGGCATCACCACCGATGCCTCGCTGGTGCACATCCACCGCAGCGCCGCCGGCAAACTGCTGGCCGCGATGGCCTTGGACGCCACGCACCTTCGCCCGCTCTCGCGCAAGAAGCTCCGCGAGCCCGGCATGATCGTCGTGAAGAAGAAGTAGCTATCGAGCGCCGGGGCGCTATGGAGTGCGGCGGCAACGACGCCGCTCTGGATTTGTGCAGCCGTGACGTTGGGTAAGAACGTCGGTGGCGCAGTATCCAAAGCGGCGTCGCCGTCCCTCGCTGCGCTCGGGACTTTGCCGCCGCACCCGCCGCGGCGGGCAGGCTCCACATGCGTTCGACGTCACTTCTTGGCGATTCTCCTGCGGGCGATGAAGCGCCACAGCACCGCGACGATGGCCAGCAGCACCAGGAGCGTGCCGGTGGCGTAGAGGTTGTTGCTGAGGCGAAGGGGCACGGCCAGAACGGTCACTTCGGCGTCGCCGCCCATGCGGACGAAGTCGAGCCGGACCTGCCCGTCGGGCAGATTCACCGGCAGCGAGAAGGTCGAGCCCGAGACGTAGATGTATCCGCCGTCTTGCCCGGCCTCCCCTCTCCAATTCAGGTTCACGTTTCCGTCGGCCTGCCAGCCGCCCTGCGTGTAGTCGTTGTACACTGGCTGGGACGCGGCCTGCGGCCCGCCGGCCGGCCGGCCCGACAGATTCACATTGCCCGAGGTTGGGGCTGACTGGCCGCCTGTGTTGTCTAACGTCAGCGTGCCGTAGTTGACGTCGACCCGCCCGGAAGTGCTCAACGTCACGCTGTCGCGCAGCGTGAGGCCGGCGGCGCCACTGGTGACAATTTGGCTGTTGCCGCTGCCGATGACCACTTGGCCGGAGGTCTCCAACTGCGGCTGATTGATTCTGCCGTTAAGATTCCAGTTGAGGTGCGGCTCCTGAATCCTGCTGTTGAGTTCCCACGCGTTGCTGGCTCCGAGCTGGTTGCCAGAGGTGGCGTTGATCGAGTTGACTATTGGGGCGTTGGCCGCCAATACGCCACCGTTGACTACCGTGCCGCCGCTATACGTGTTGGTGGCGTTGAGTTGAAGGCTCCCGCTGGCGACCGAGACAGTTCCTTCGTAGCTGTTGTTGCCCCTGAGCACCAGCACGCCCGAGCCCTGGCGGACGATGCCGCCGTTGGAGATCGTCGCGTCGATCGGCGCGTTGATCGTGACGGGGTTAGCCGAATTGGAGTAGAACCGTTCCACGCGGCTGTTGTTCAACTGGTCGAGCTGGTCCTTGATCTCCTTCTGCCGCTGGACGAACTGCTGCTCCTGCTGCTTCTGCAGGTTCTTGAGCACCTCGCCTGTACGTGCGTCGGTCTCATTCTCCAGCAGCACTCTTTCGCTGCCGCTGACAAGGCCCCTGCCATCGCCCTTGCCTTCCTTGCCGTCACCCAGCGACATCTTGCCCGCGCCCGACTTGCCCAGTGAAACGGGATTCTTCGCGGCCGCCACCTTCGCCTGCGCCTCGTTCATCGCGGCGATCTGGCTGTTCAGCTCGGTCTTCTGCTTCTCGGCCTCCTTGCGGACGAATCCCGGCAGCGTGGTCAGCGCGCCGTTCCGCTGCGACTCCTGCATCCCGGGGTTGAGCCCCAGGCTGTTGAGCTTGGCGTTGAGGTTGCCGGTGTTGGCCGCCTGCTCGTCGCGCTGGCGCTGCTCGGTCTTGGTGACCACCGCCTTCTGGGCCTGCTCCTGCCGGGCGATCTTGCCCGACAGGCGCGAATATTCGTCGCTCTTCAACTGGTCGCGGTTGTCGGCGATGTACGTCTTCGCCCGCGCGATCTCTTTCTGCAGCGAAAAGTTGAACGACGAGATGTTGCGACCGGCCAGGAACCGCTCGTTGTAGTCGTTGCCGCGCTCGTCGGCCACCTTGTCCAGTCGCGAGAGCTGCTCGATCTTGGCATCCAGGGCGATGGACATGGCCTCGCCCGCGCCGGCGATGGGCGACACGTTGCCGCCCGGGCGGATGTATTCATAGCCGCCCGGCAGGCGCAGCGACCACAGCGTGCGAACAACCGGCAGCCCCTTGATGCGGATGGCCGGGGGCTTCAGCGTCGTCATGCCCTCCAGCTTCGCCAGGCCGCTGCCGGCGAAGTACATCCGCACCTCGTACGGCAGGCCGCCCGGTGAGGTCTTCACCAGCGGAATGAGGATCTCGCCCGGGCGTTCCTTGGACACCACGGGGCGGACCGGCTCGCCCGCCACCGACGCGCTCCACAGCGACACGCCCGCGGGCGCCTCCACGCGGAGGAACTGCTCGCTGCGGTTCTGCAACTCGACTACGGCCTCGGTGCGGCTCTTGCCGTCGCGGTCGATCGTGGTCGTCAGCGTCAGCATGTCCACCACCGCGCCGATCCGCTGGGCCGACTTCACGGCCGTCAGCTCCAGCGAGACCGACCAGTCGTCCTTGAACGCCTGCCCGACATATTGCAGGAAGGGCAGGGCGGTCGATTCCAGCAGCCGCACCTGCTCGCCGGCGGATACCTCGGCCAAGCCCTTGGCGGCCGTGACGGCGAGGTCCTGCCCGGAGTAATTCTGCACGGCGACGACGGCCTGGTAGCCCTCGGGCGCGTCCACGGCCAGGCGCGGCAGATCCAGCGGCAGCTTGGCGCCCTGTTCCTGGCGGGGCAGGGGCAGCGCGAAGTTCACCATCACGTCCAGCACGCCTGTCAGCTCGGTCGAAAGCAGTACCGTCCACCGGGTGCCGCCCTCGGCCGGCGTCTGCGTCACGTCGCGCAGCGAGGGGCACGTCACGGCCGCCAGCTCGACGTACTTGGTGGGCATGATGAAGCTGATGCGGTCGACGGGCGAGCCCTCGATGCGGTAGCGGAGCCGATACGTGTACCACGCCGCCGACGGCTGGACGTTCAGGGCGGCCAGCACGTCGCAGCGGACGCGCGTGGGCTGCTTGCGGACGTCGAGCGACAAGGCGATGGGGGCCTTCTCGTACTGGTAGGCAAAGCGGACGGCATTCCTCTGCGCGTCCTCCAGCCAGGGCGACAACGTTGAGGGCGCGACGGGCTTGAGGTTGTCGCTGGAGACTGTCTTGGTGTCCAGCGCGGGCGCCGGCTGCACGGCCAGGCGGCCGGTCTGCTGCGGCAGGGGAGCCCCGGCCTCGTCAACGGCGACAACCGTGGGAATGTTCATCACGCCCAGCTGCGGGTTGGTCTTTACCAGCACCAGCGACAGGGCGGTCTGCTGCACGCCGGAACGGAAGTTGACATGCAGGCGCTTGGGCTCGGCCGCGGCGGGGGCAGTGGCAGGGTTCATCAACGTCAACGAGCGCGGCCCATTGGTGGTCAGGGCAATACCTTGCGATTGCAGGTAATGGTCCGCCACGGCCGGGCCGATCACGCTGAGCAGTTCGTAGCCGGCGGGCAGGTCGAAGCTGGCGTCGAAGGCCAGGCCGTGCGTGGCCGTCAGGTTGGCCTGCACGAGCAGCTGGGCGCTGTCGGGCGTGAGGCGGAGCAACTGGTCGAGCTGCGCCTTCACCTGCACACGTTCCCGCGTGAGCTGCACGGTCATGTCGAACGGCCGGTAGGGCCAGTAATACTGCGCCACCAGGCTGGTGGCACCGGCGTTGGCGGCGGCGGAGGCGGCGACGCTGGAGCGGCGGCCGCCCGTGACGTCGACGATCTTGACGTTCATGCCGCCGGCGGCGCGGAGGTCCACCGTGCCGCTTTCGCGCCCGACGCCCTCGGTGCGGGGAAGCGGCAGCGAGACGGTCTGCCCCAGCGTGGGCAGCGGGCACAGCCAGCGGGCGGTCAATTCATAGCGGCGGTCGCCCTTGATCTCCTCGCCGGCCCCGACCGCGCGGTACAGGCGGGCCTCGATGAGTCGCATCTTCCTGCCCTCGACCACGCGGTCGTCCACCACGCGGTAGTCGCGGAGGTTGGCGCCGGTCAGGTCGGTCAGGGTCAGGCCCTCGGGCAACAGCAGCGTGAAGCGGTCGTAGTCGGCGGCCGAGAAGGTGTATGCGAACTTCGACACGCCGATCATGGCCCAGTGGAAGACCTGCACGTCGTGCGCGGCGGCGGCCGAGAGCGTGCGGTCGGTCAGGCCGCTGCCGGCCTTGGGCATCCAGCGCAGGGCGATCTGCCGCGCGCGGCCCAGGGGCAGCGTCCAGATCCTGCCGCCGGCGGCGGTGTTGGACTCCAGGGCGCCCTCGATGCCGGGGGCCTCGAGCGCCAGGTCGTCCTGCGGCAGCTTCACGGTCATCACGGGCGCCGGCAGCATGGGCAGCGTGAAGACGAGGCCGCCCTTGCGGCCTTGCAGGGTGGGGTTGGCGGCGGTGGTGATCTTGAGGACGCCGGCGGCGGGCGTTTCCACCGCGAGCATCATGCCGCCGGGCCCCGACTGCAGGCGGGCGGGCTTGCCGTCGAGCGTGGCCTCGATGACGGCCAGCCCGGCGAAGGGCATGGGCACCACGGCCGTGCCCTTGCCGAGGGTCTTGAGGTCGGCCGTCAGCACGATCGTCATCGTCTCATTGTCCATCGCTGCGGCGTAGCGGACGTTGGCCAGGCTGGCCGAGGCGGGCTCGTTCTCGCGAGCGGCCTGGGGGTTGGCCTGCTGCCACAGCCGCTGGTACTGCGCGTGCGACAGCAGCACCTTGTCCGACTGGTCGGGCCCTGCGTTGGGGTCGTAGGGGATGATGATGGGCAGCTCGAAGGCCTCGGCCACCGCCGCCGGCACGACCGGCGCGGGGGCGGGTGACGCCACCGGCCCGCCGCCGGCCAATGCCGACGCGGGCGCCAGCAGCAGCGCCGCCAGCAACACCACGGTGATCGCCTTGGCCGCGCGCATCACGCGGCGACGGCGAAGGGCCCGCGCGATCTGCACGACGATGTACACGGGCAGCAGCGCCAGCATGGCGAAGAACGCGCCGTTGGCGAAGGACGTGACCGACGGGATCCACAGCGCCGCCAGCGTGGCCACCGCCAATGTCGCCATCGCCAGCATCCACTGGCTGCGACCGGTCCACCGCAGGGCGATAATGCCCAGAACGCCCATCAGCGCCAGGCCGACGAGTTCCCACCGCGTGAGGTCGCGCTGCGGCGACAGTGTCACCGTCAGCGCCGGCTGGCCCAGGGTCGTGAACAGCACGGCCGGGCCGTGGCCCGCCTCGTTGAGGCTGATCGGCAGCGTGTAGCGGCCGGTGGCGAGGACCGGCGAGATGGTCAGTATTCCACCAGCGCCTCGGAAGTAGAACGTGCCCTTAGTATTCTCGTCCGCATAGCTGATGGAGTTCGATGGACGATCAGTAACGTTTGCGTTCACGACGCCATTGAGGTCCATCAGCGGGGTCTTGATATCGTCCTCCGTGCCGAACGCACGATCAACTCCAGGGGCAGCCATAATGCGGCGGCCGGAAGGGATGCCGGGCACAACCGCGCCGTCGGTGGAAATAGGCTCATCGAGGCGGTCGGGGGGCGCATTCGGGGTGATCGCATGAACCTCACAAGCAGCAGCGTAATACCTGCGGCCTTCCAGCGCCCGCAGCGTCTGCATGGCCGCGAGGGTCGGGGGCTGGAGCTGGCGGGTCTCCATGTGCGACTGCTGGCTGGCGACGCAGAAGCCCGGCGGGGGAATGACGGTCCACTGCGACTCGTTGATGCTCACGCCCACCAGCGTCACGCCTCCCAGTTCCACCGCGCCGCCGTCGCCCTTGGGCTCCAGCGCGTACACCACGCGCACGGGCACGATGCCCCGCGTGCGGCCGATCGGCAGGAGGTAATCGCCGTCGGCGTCGCGCTTGGGCTTGGCCTGCTGGCCGGCGATGGACAGCGACCACAGCTGCGCGCCCTGCGGCAGGCGGATCTTGAGGAACTGCATGCCCGCGTTGGCCACGCCGAACTCCGCCTGCGTCTGCTGCTGGCCCTGGGGCCCCAGCAGCGTCACGAAGCGGGCCGACGACGCCAGCGTCGGCGGGATCGCATACGTGTCATACTTCTGGCTGGTCATGGTGACGGCCGTGGCCACGTTGTCGCTCAGCGGGGCCAGGCGGTAGGCGGCCAGGATCCGCCGCGCCGGCGCGGGCAGGCCCGGCAGTTCCACCGAGTCGATCTCGCTGGCGCCCTTGGCGGCGATGCTCACGGCGATTTCTTCGCTCGCCTGCACGGCCAGGTATTCGCTGGTCTGCTGCGCGACGGGCCGCACGAGGGGCACGGCCAGCTCGGCCGCCGTCAGCGGCTGGGTGTACGTGACGCGGACGTTGACGGCGCCCAGGGCGAGGGAGTCCAGCGTGAGTTCCCACTCGTCG
Source organism: uncultured Planctomycetaceae bacterium (assembly GCA_964616985.1). Lineage (GTDB taxonomy): Bacteria > Planctomycetota > Phycisphaerae > SM23-33 > SM23-33 > CAZTVF01. The sequence goes on along the minus strand of CAZTVF010000019.1, from coordinate 4,003 downwards.
TAGCCCGCGGGCGTCTTGTCGCTGGTGATCTTCTGGCGGCCGGTGAGGCGGCGCCCGGCGACATCCACGTGGAAGGTCTCGCCCAGTGTCTTATCGGCCAGGATGACCAGGCGGCGCGTCGAGGCGCGTGTGATGCTGTAGTTGAACAGGAAGTTGCCGCTGACGTTCTTGGCGTCGGCGGTGACCAGCGCCACGGCGTCGGCCGAGACGCGGGCCTGCTGACGCGTGACCTTGAGCTTGAGGCTGCCCGTGACGGGGCCTTCGCTGCTGTAGGCGCGCCCGGCGGCCAGGCCCAGCGTGGCCATCTTGCCGACGGAGACCTCGGTCAGCCCGGCGGGGAGGTTGCCCTCGGCGGCCGCCACAAGGTCCTGGTCGGTTGTGACGGTGACGACGCCCGCGACGGTGTCGGCCTGGGCCGCCAGCAGCGGCACGTCGATGATCCGCGCGTCGGTCTGCGCCGCGGCGGCCGACCAGTTCCAGTCGCGCGGCACCTTCAGCAGCATCACGGCGATGTCCACCGCGCCCTCGGGAGGCACGGGCTTGGCCAGCTCGATGGTGAGCTTGCGGGTCTGGCCCTTGGGCTCGCCCAGGCGGTATTCAAAGCCCGTCGCCTGGCCGTTCACGCGGACGTCGGTGAGTTCCCAGCCTTGGTCGGCCGCGGGCAGTTCCAGCTCGGCGCTGTACATGGGGCGGTCGATGGCGGCCAGCTGGAAGAAGCCGCGGATCGCCAGCTCCTTCGAGAGCACGGCGATCTCCTGCCGCTGCTGGGCGCTGCGGCGCAGGGCCACGCCCGCCAGCTCGAGGCGGACGGCGCTGTTGGCGCCCCAGTGATAGTAGAGTCGCTGGGCGAGGTCCAGCAGGGCGGGGTTGTTGGCCAGGGCGCGGGCGGCGGAGCTGTCCTCGCGCCGCGCGTCGACGAAGGTCTCGCTGCGGACGCGAAGCTGCTGGCCCGCGTCGATCATCAGGAAGCCTCGCTGAAATGTTGCGCCCGACAGGCGGACCAGCGGGCTGTCCCAGGCGGTGCCCGCATCGGCGGCCCGCGTGGCCTGGATGCTGATCAGCTGCGCGCCGCGCCCGGCGTTGGCGAGCTTGATCGTGATCAACTGCGGCAGGGGCGGCAGCGCCTCCAGGGGCCGCGCGCGAGTGTTGACAGCTACTTCGTCATGGATACGGTTCTTGTCCGTCTCGATGTTCCACCGCTGCAGGTTGGGACTGGCCACGTCGGTGACGGTCCAGCCGCCCGGCACGGTGAAGGTCAGTTCGTTCACGCCGCGCCGCAGCACCTGCACGTTGTAGATGCAGTGGAGCGTCTGCAGCGACTTCTCGATGGTGACCGAGGTCGTCGACTCGCCCAGCAGGATCGCGCGGTCGTCGTCCTGGCGGCCGTTGCCAAGCAGCACCGCCGTCAGGGCGCCTTGCCCGCCGATGGCGAGCTCCGCCGCGGTGCGGTCGGTGGCCTTGTCGTAGTTGCGCGCCGAGACCGGCGCCGTCGAGTGCACGGCCAGGTCGCCGGCGGCGTTGAGCTTCAACGTGCCGGCAACCGCCTGCGGCAGCACCAGGCTCAGTTGCATGCCGCCCGAGGGCAGGTCCGTCAGCACCGCCGAGGCCGCCACCGTGAGCTTGTGATCGCCCTTGGCTGAGACGATGACGACGAGCTGCCCGGCGGCGTCATAGCCCAGGGGCGCGGGCTTGCCGTCAAGCGTCACTTCCGTCAGGCCCAGCTGCGCGAAGTTCAGCGCCGCCGCGGCCACGCCATCATATAAGGATGTGACGGTCAGCTCGCCGCGCAACACCATGGCCGAGCCCTTGACCTCGCCCGTGTAGTCGGCGCGCACCACTTGCGCCGCCCGCACGCCGGCGGCCGTCTTGGCCGCGGCCAACAGCTTGTGGAACTCGAGCTTGTCCATCAGCACCGTCTTTGCGGCCGGATCGATCACGGCCGACAGGTCGCGGTACGGCACGTACCACCGCGGGGCCGAGGCGATCTTGTCCGCCGGCTGGCCGAACGCGGCCGAGGCGACGGCCAGGACCATCACGGCGGCGATGGCGCAGGCGAGCCGCTCACGCGTCGTCACGGAATCTGGAATCGCGAATAAGGTGTAGTTCCTCATGGCTTACGCCTCCTTCCCTTCGTTGCCGGCGGGGGGGGCGGGCAGGGGCGGCAGCTTGGCGGTGCGGTTGCGGGGGCGGCGGACGAACAGCCACTGGCCCGCCCACAGCACCAGCACCAGGAACACCGGAAGGGCCAGCGACATCATCACCTGGTCGATCAGCAGCGGCCAGGCCACGTTCAGCAGCACCGCCGCCACCAGCGCCGCCAGCGCCACAACGAGGCGGGCGAACGCGCCGGTCCGCAGAAGCACCACGCCCAGGATCAGGATCGCCGCCCAGATGAAGGCGGACAGCCATCGCGAATCGACGGTGGTGACGCGCAGGCGGCCGGGGGGGCCGAGGCGCAGGAACTCCGCCGCCCAGCCTTGGGCGGGCAGCTTGAACTGCGGCGGGCAGGGGTAGCCGCTGCCCATCTGCGCCAGCAGCACCTGGGGGTCGTGCACCGCGGTGAAGGTGCGGTCGTAGCCGAGCACGCGTTTCTGCTCGGGCATCCACAGGCGCCACAACGTCTGCGTCACCGGCACCGACGCCGGCAGCTGCGGTGCGGCCAGGTCGCCGGCCGACGCGGCGTCCAGCGTATAGCGGATCTCCAGCGTCAGGCGGGCCGCCTGCCCGGCCGAGGGCGGCATGCGGACGACCTTCTCCTCGGACGTCGCGCCGTTTTCGACGGCAACCTCGCTGTCGTTGAGCAGCACCGCGTAGAGCTTGGCCCGCTGGGGCAGCGTGAAGGCCAGGCGGTCGCCGCGGCTGGTGGTCATGAGGAACACCGCCCGCGTGTTGAGCATGCCCTCCAGGTCGATCACCTGCTCGATGACCGCCCCGGTGACGATCCGCGTGATGACCTCCGCCTCCTGCTGCACCACCACCGGCAGCTTCAGCTGCCACGGCACGGAGGTGTACTTGAATGCGAGGATGGCGTTGGTGCGGTAAGGGGCGTAGGGCAGATCGATCTCGCTGCCGGGGTCGCCGGCGATGAGGTTGTTGGCGTCCGGCTGCGCGATGGCCAGCGTGTCTTCCTTGGTGATGGCGATGTCTCCGCTCTGCTCGACGATCTTGCCGGCGGCGACGATGGGCTCGACGACGACGACGGCGGGCTTGGCCGCGGTCCCGGCCTGGAACGCGCGGACGGCGCGAACGGTCAACGCGTACTCGCCCATCACCGGCGACTGCAGCACGATCTTGAAATACGCCCAGCCTGGCTCGGCCGGCGCGGGAGCGGTGGCCGGTGCGGCGGCGGCCGGGGAAGTTGCCGTCGTGGCGCCCGCGTTGAACGCCTCAGCCGGCAGGGCCGAGAGGCGGGGCTGCTCCTTGATGTCCTTGCCGGTGAGGGTGACCTCGTCGGCCAGGGCCGCGGGCATCTTGATGTAGAAGGTGTCCACCGGGGCGTTGCGGACGATGAACCGCACCAGTGCCTCCTGCGTCAGCTGGCCCGCGCCCACGCGGACCTGGCGATGCACGACGGCCGACACCTGCGAAGGCTTGACGGAAATGCGGAACTTCGCCCCCACCGGGCGGGTGCGCTCCAGCGACTGGAACTCAAACGCCTGCGTGGGCTGAAGCGTGCCCGCGGGGCTGATGTTGACCGCCCGCTCCAGGGGCAGCGACTGCAGCTGGTCGAGGCGATCGACCTCCGCGCGCAGCTGCGGGGCGAGCATCAGTGTCAGCTGCCCGCTGCACATCTGCAGGTTGGCCGCCTGCGGCAGCGGCAGGGCGATCTCGACCGGTTCATCGGGTGCCTTGCGGGTGGCGCGGGCCTGGACGACCAGCCGGACCGCGCCGATCGTCTCGCGCTTCAGCAGCACGGTGAGCACGTTCTTCTTGGCGCCCGAGACCTGGACCCGGATTTCCCGGATGCAGTTGCGATTCCTGATATGGCGCGGTATGATCTGAC
>CAZTVF010000018.1:0-56512 GCA_964616985.1 uncultured Planctomycetaceae bacterium | reverse complement strand
GGGCCGCCGGATTGACGACATCGTTGGCGCCCACCACCAGCGCCACGTCCGTGTTGGGGAAGTCGTTGTTGATGTGGTCCATTTCGAGCAGCTGCTCGTAGGGCACGTCGGCCTCGGCCAGCAGCACGTTCATGTGCCCCGGCATGCGGCCGGCGACGGGATGGATGCCGTACTTCACCTCCACGCCGCGCTTGGCCAGCAGGTCGGCCATCTGACGCACCGCGTGCTGCGCCTGGGCCACGGCCATGCCGTAACCGGGCACCACGATCACGCGCAGGGCATTCTGCAGCACCATGGCCGCGTCGTCGGGGCTGTAGCCGCGCACGACCTTCTGCGGCGCCTTGCCCGCACCGGCTGGGCCGCTGCCGACGGCCGCGAACAGCACGTTCAGCAGCGAGCGGTTCATCGCCTTGCACATGATCTGCGACAGGATGATGCCGCTGGCGCCCACCAGCGCGCCGGAGATGATCAGGCCGTTGTTGTTGATGACGAAGCCCGCGGCCGCGGCCGCCAGGCCCGAATAGCTGTTCAACAGCGAGATGACGACGGGCATGTCGGCCCCGCCGATGGGGATGACGAAGAGCACGCCGATGACCGCTGCCAGCAGCGCCACCGGCACCACCAGCCAACGATGCTGCGGGAAGGCGACCTCCACCACGATCAGCAGCACGGTGGCGGCCAGCAGGGCGAAGTTGGCCGTCTTCTGCAGGCGGAAGGTGATGGGCTTGCCGCTGATCACCACCTCCTGCAGCTTGGCAAACGCCACCAGGCTGCCCGTGAAGGTGACCCAGCCGATCAGCGTCGCGACGCCCACGCTGATGAGGAAGCGGTTGTCCGTGATCGTGCCGGCTGCGTACAACTCGCCGATGGCCACCAAGGCCGACGCCAGCCCGCCCAGGCCGTTCAGCAGCGCCACCATCTGCGGCATCGCGGTCATCTTCACCATCAGCGCCAGCGCCCCGCCCAGGATCGAGCCGATGGCCAGGCCCGTGATGATCCACCGCCAGGTGACGATCTCTCGCGAGGTGAGCGTGAAGACGATGGCGATCAGCATGCCGATCGCGCCCAGGCAGTTGCCCAGGCGGGCGGTTCGCGGCGACGACATCATCTTTAACCCGAAGATGAACAGGATCGCCGCGACGAGATAGGATAGGTCGATGCTTTGCGGGTTCATGGCTATTCCTTCCGTTTGAACATCCGCAGCATGCGATCGGTGACCAGGAAGCCGCCGACCACGTTGATCATGGCCGCGATCACGGCCAGCGTGCCGATGACGGCCCCGATCGTTCCGCCCAGTCCCGCGGCGACCAGCGCCCCGACGATCGTGATGCCGCTGATCGCATTGGCGCCGCTCATCAGCGGCGTCTGCAGCAGCGTGGGCACGCGGCGAATGACCTCCAGCCCGACGAACATCGCCAGCACGAAGATGATCAAGGCCGCCGACAGGTCCATCGCCCCGCCCGCGGCCAGCATGTACAGAGATAGCGTGTTCATGTGCGGCTCCTTGCGTTCTGCATGGCCTGGCGAAGCGGTTCGCTCACCACCTGGCCCTCGTACGTCGCCAGCGTCTGGCCGATGACTTCGTCCTGGCGGTTCACGTGCACGCGGCCCTCGCGGATCAATTCCTTCATGAACGCCATCACGTTGCGGGCGAACATGACGCTGGCGTGCACCGGCAGCAGGGCCGGCAGATTGGGCGGGCCCAGGACGGTCACCCCGCCGCGGTTGACCGTCTCGCCCGGGCGGGTGAGCGAGCAGTTGCCGCCTTGCTCGGCCGCAAGATCCACGATCACCGATCCGGGCTTCATCGCCCCGACCATCGCTTCGGTGATCAGCAGCGGCGCCCGGCGGCCGGGGATGAGGGCGGAGGTGATGACGATGTCGGACGTTTTCACGTGCGGGGCCAGCACCTGCTGCTCCTGCGCGTAGAACTGCTCGCCCAGGTCGGCGGCGTAGCCGCCGGTGGCCTCGGCGTCGTGGGTGACTTCCAACGCGATGAACTTGGCCCCCAGGCTTTCGATCTGCTCCTTCACGGCCGGCCGCGTGTCCACCGCGCGGACGACCGCGCCCAGCCGCTTGGCCGTGGCGATGGCCTGCAGGCCCGCGACGCCCGCGCCGATGACCAGGACGCTGGCGGGATTGATCGTGCCCGAGGCCGTCATCATCATCGGCATCATGCGGGCCAGCGTGCCCGCGGCCAGCAGGACGGCCTTGTAGCCGGCGACGGTGGCCATGCTGGTGAGCACGTCCATGTTCTGCGCGCGGCTGATGCGGGGGATGAGTTCCATGGCGAAGGTGGTGATGTTGGCGGCGGCGAGTTTCTCCACGGCCTGGGGGTTCTGCGCCGCCTGCAGCAGGCACACCAGCACCGCCCCGGGCTTGAGCAGCGGGACCTCCGTCGCCGCATCGGGCGGGCGGACCTTCAGGACGATGTCGGCCGAGCGGAGCAGGGCGGCGTGGTCGGTCTCGATGGTCGCGCCGGCGGCCTGGAAATCCTCATCGCGCACAAACGACGCGGCCCCGGCGCCGGACTCGACGGCGACCTCCAGCCCCGCGGCCTTCAGCTGCCGCACCGTCTCGGGGACGGCGGCCACGCGCGTCTCGCCCGCGTGCATCTCTCGTGGAATGGCGACTTTCATCATGGGCCTCCTTCTTGGCCTTCTGAATAAGTGTAGGGGGGCAAAAATGCGAAATCGTGGTAACGACGGCGGGCGGAGTGCAGGCAGGGTGGGTGCGCCAGCCCACCATCGATCACTTGGACGATCCCCCGTTGGCTTCGCGGTGCCACCCCCAAACTCGTTTGGGGGTGAGAACAACCACCGAGTCCCAAGCTGACAAAGCCCCCCGGCATAGCAGGTAGGGTGGGCTGGCCAGCCCACCATCGATCACCTCAATCGATACCGTGACGGCGGCGGCACCGACATGCCTTTGTGCGCGGCCATCTACCCCGCCTTATCTCGGGCGAATGGTGGGCTAGCCAGCCCACCCTACGGTGACTGAACCGTCGTGTTCCACCGACCGGCAGACGCCCATACGCCTCGGTCTCGCCTTCGCACCCCCAAAGTTTTGGGGTGGCACCGAGCAGGAGGTAGGGTGGGCTGGCCAGCCCACCCTACGGTGACGGTGCAAACGTATGCCGCGCTCCAACGCGGATAGGCTCTAAGGTTTCTTTTCCCGCTCGGCGTTCGCTATACTGGGGCCGATGATTGCGATTTCGCTTCAGTCCGGTAGTAACGGCAACTGCATCTATGTGGAGCATGGCGGCGTGAGGCTGCTGTTCGATGCGGGCATCAGCGGCATCAAGGCGCAGCAGCGGCTTGCGGGCCATGGGCGCGACATCGGCCAGGTCGACGCCGTCATTATCTCGCACGACCACAGCGACCACGTCCGCTGCGCGGGCGTCTACCAGCGTAAGTTCAAGCTGCCGATCTACGCCACCGCCTCCACGATGCAGGCGGCGACGGCCTACGTGAACCTGGGGAAGATGGAAGAGGTCCGCACGTTCGCCTCCGGCGACGCGCTGGACTTCGGCTCGATCCGCGTGCAGACGATCCGCACGCCGCATGACGCATCCGACGGCGTCGCGTTCGTCATCGAGGCCGGCGGCAAACGCGTGGGCATCTTGACGGACTTGGGCCACGTGTTCGACGGGCTGCCGGCGGCGGTGGGGTCGCTCGATGGCGTGTTCCTCGAAAGCAACTACGACCCCCGGATGCTGGCGACGGGCCCGTACCCCGAGTTCCTCAAGGCCCGCATCCGCGGCCCGCGCGGGCATATATCGAATGAAGAAGCCGCGGCCTTGCTGCTCGCGGCCGCCGGCGGCCAGCTCCGCTGGGCCTGCCTGGCGCATCTGTCCGAGCAGAACAACGACCCCAAGGTCGCCATGAGCACACACCAGTCCGTCATCCAGGATCGCATCCCGCTCCACGTGGCCAGCCGCTACGAGGCGTCAGATATCTTTGAGTTATGACGCGCGCCGTGCGTTTCTCTTCACCACAAAGAGCACAAAGAACACCAAGGGAAAAAGACTCTCAACGGGTTCATCTATCTGAGGTGGCGGCGGCAATTGCGATCGGGTAGCGAAATCAACACCCCTGCTGCAAGGTCGGCTTCTATTCTGAACTTCGTGTCCTTTGTGCCCTTTGTGGTGAAATTGTTTCCCCGGTCAGGGGTGCTTCGCCTTGGGATCGTAGAGAGCGATCAGGACGATGTCCTTGAAGAAGATGGGCCGGTCGTCGGCGAACTTCAGGGCGGGGAGATCGGTGGTCTGATCTTCGCGAATCCAGGGCACCTCGGTGACCATGCCGTTGCGGGTGCGCTCGGCCGCGTCCTTGATCCAGATCGTCTTGCCGATCAGCGGGCGGACGATCTCGGCTACGTAGTACGGCGGCAGCGGCGGGCCGTCGTAAAGGATCTTGTAGTCTGACGGGGGACGTTTCTTTTCCATGGCGGTCTCTTCTGCTCCAGCAGTGTCTCACCGATGGTGCCACCCCTCGTTTGGGGGTGTCTTCCGTCGGCGTTTGCGTCCTGCAAAGAGGCACGGGCTGCTATATCCTATACGGCGTGCGTCGCGGCGCATCGGTGGCTCTTCGCACCCCCAAACGAGTTTGGGGGTGGCACCCGCCTTCGCCTTCGGCTACGCCGGGCAAGCCCGGATGGTAGGTAGATCTTCGCATTCGCAGTGCATCTTCCCTACGACCTACTGCCTTCTGCCTACGACCTTTATTTCCCATCCGCCCGCGAGGGCAGGCGGTCGAGATACTTGCGGACGGTCTGGCCGCTGAAGCCGTTGGCGGCGATGATGTCGCGGTAGAACGAACTGCTGGGCTTGGGCGTGCGGACGAAGGTCTGGCGGTCGCAGTCGACCATGCCGAAGCGGGGCAGGTAGCTGCCCCACTCGTAGTTGTCCATCAGGCACCAGTAGAAGTAGCCCTTGAGATCCACCCCCGTGTCGATCGCGTGGCGGAAGGCGGCCAGGTGCATCGCCAGGTACGCGATGCGGAATCGGTCGTCGTCGGCGCAGCAGCCATTCTCGGTGAGGATGACGGGCTTGTCCTTGAGCCGCTGGAGGTTCCACATCAGATGGTCGGGCGAGAACTCGTTGGCGTAGAAGTCGGGGTTGTCGATCAGCGGCAGGAACGTGTGCGGGTAACGCTCGCCCTTGCACGCGCCGCTGCGGCTGTTGACCAGCTGCCGCACGTACATGTTGGCCGCCCAGAAATCCGCCCGGCCCTTGAGCTGCGGGAAGTAGCCGCCGTCAACGAAGGGGTACACCCACTCGCCCGTGCGGATCGCGTGGTAGTAGAAACCGTACGAGCACCAGTCGGTGTAGTCGGCCATCATCGCATCGGTGCGGTCGTGCGGCTGCGATCCCTGGAAGGGGACGTAGGCCATGCAGCTGGCGGCGGGGGCGGCGGAATGGGCCTTGATGATGTCGTAGGTCCCGGCGTCGGCCAGCAGGAAGTTGAACTTGTAGGCGGCCATCTTCTTGTGGTTCTCGGGCTGGGGGGGCATGCCGCCGTGGAGGTTGTACTCGTTGATGGGCACCCAGCCGGCGATGTACGGGGCGAGCCTGGGCACCAGGTGCTCGACGAACTCCAGGAACGCGTCGACGTTCGCCCGCTGGTGCCACTCGCCCAGCTTGGTGAACCACAGGGGGTTGCTGAAGTGGTGCAGGGTGACCCAGGGCTGGATGCCGGCGTCGCGGAGGCGGCGGGCCATGTCGACGTAATGCGCGACGGCCTCGGCGTTGAACTCGCCGCGAGCGGTCTCGACGCGAGACCACTCCACGCCGAAGCGGTAGGCCTTGTGGCCGAGACGCTGGATCATCGCGATGTCTTCTTTGTACATCGCGTACGCGTTACACGCCTTGCCGCAGGGCTCCTTCATGTGGCCGTCGAGCTCGGCCTGGTAGAAGTCGCAGTTGAAATTGTCGCCCTCGGTCTGATAGGCCGAGGAGGACGAACCCCAGATGAAGCCCTCGGGGAACTTGACCGGGGCAAGACTCAATACGTCGTACATGCACGGCTCCTTGAATGGTCCGCGTAAGATACCTTGACGTTCGAGTGCGAACAATGGATCATCTATTGATCAGTTCTGACGGGAGAACCTCATGAATGACTTCGCGGAATCCATGCGTCCCAGCCTGTTGATGGCGTTGTGCAAGGTCCTGTTCTTCGCATTCCTGTCATGGGGGTACTTCCTCACGGCCCTGCTGGCGACGGCCGCCGGGATGGCTCTGTGGGCCTGGCTGTGGAACATGCCGCAGGCGCCGCTGCTGACGTGGCAGTTCCCGTTCTACACCGGGGCCGTGTACGCCGCATCTCCCCCATGGGTCTACTTCCTCATCGCCGCGACATACCTTCTGGGCCTGACGATCTACTGGGCCCCGCGCAACGAGGCCGCCAACGCGGTCGAGGTGCGCGCCTTCTGGCTGGTGCTGCTGCTGTTCGCCGTGGCTGGGGGCGTCTACATCCAGTTGGAGTACAATGCCTTTGAGCAGTTCTTTGGCGTCTGGGCGAGAATGGCCAGGTAAGAAGCTCCAGACATGTTTCTGGCCCGCCTGCCGCATGGCGCCCGGCCCAGACCACGGCATGGGGCCTGAGAGCTCGACGCCGGCGGCGGGTGCCAAAACGGTGCGGGCGGGCCAAGGTTACGTCCTTGCCAATCGTGGCAGGGGGTTCTAGAATAGACGCCAGTGCTGCGGGGTGAGCCTGCGCACGGAAGGTTTCGCAATCTATGATCGTTGACTGCCACACACATTTATGGACGGGCGTCGAGCAGTTGGGTGCCGCCGGTCCGACCTGGGTCGCACGCCAGAGCGGCCTGGACACCCTCGCCGCCGGTCCGTCGGACCACGCGGCCGCCGCGGACTTTGTCCACAAGACGCTGGTCATGGGCTTCCGCAGCGCCTACCTCGGCGCCAGCGTCTCCAACGACGCCATCGCCGAGTACGTCACCCGCCACGGGCAGATCATGATCGGCATCGCCGCGATCGACCCCATGGAGCGCGACGCCCTGGCGACGGCGGAGCGGATGCTGGAACGCTCGGAGTTTCGCGGCGTGACGATCAGCCCGGCCCTGCAGAATTTTCACCCGGCCGACAGCCGGGCGATGGCCCTGTACGAGTTGTGCTCACGGCGCGGCGCCCCGGTGTTCTTCTACCAAGGCACGCACTTCCCGACGATGGGGCGGATGGAATACGCCCGCCCGCACCTGCTGGACGAGATCGCCCGCGAGTTCCCCTCGCTGACGATAGTGCTGTCGTCCCTGGGCCAGCCGTGGATCGAAGAAGGCGTGGCGCTGGTGGGCAAGCATGCCCGCGTTTTCGCCGACGTGGCGGGCTTGATCCGCCGCCCCTGGCTGGCGTACAACGCGTTGGTGACGGCCTACCAGTACAACGTGATGGACAAGGTGCTGTTCGGCAGCGACTTTCCATTTTTCACCGCGGCCAAGGCGATCGAGAGCATCTACCGCATGCACGAGATGACGGCGGGGACGAACCTGCCCAACGTGCCTCGCGAGGTGCTGCGAACGATGGTGGAGCGCGACTCGCTGTCGCTGCTGGGCATCAGCCGCCCCGGCGACGCGCCGGTGACGGCCGAGGTCGATGAGGACGAGGAAATCTGACGGGCCCCCGGCGGGGCCGCGTGCCGTAGTTTGGGACGCATGACGAGCAAGGAGCTGTACATGATTCGTTGGGCCATGGCAATGGGTTTGGCGGCGTGCATGATGGCGGCGGTGGGCTGCAAGGAAAACACCTCCGTCGCGAAGTATGATGCGAATATCGACGGCCGCGCCGCGGTCGGGCACGACCAGCCGCCGGCGGAACTGACGATGGACCAGACCGAGTTGTCCAAGAAGTACGAGCGGGCAGCCGTCGCGGCGCCGCTGCCGGCCCCGGCCGCCTCCGCAGCGCCGGCCGCTTCGGCAGCGCCAGAGGCCACGCCGGCCGCCAGTGCCGCCCCGGCCGATGCCAACGCCGAGGCCAAGCCCGCCGACGCCAACGAAGCCAAGTAATGCCCTGTAACGCCTGACCTGTGCGGTGGCGGCCTTGCTGCCTCCGGCAGGCAAGTCTGGGCCGCCGCCTCATACAGGCTTGCCGGCGGCGGTCTGCAAAGCCCGCCACCCCGTGGATGCCATGACCGACGATGCAATTCTTCAAGCCAGCACCCTCAACGAGGTGCGATACTACCTGATGGTCGCTCCTTGCCCGCAGTGCCTCAAGGGCCCGCGAGTCATCGATCAGATCGACGCACGCGGCGACCCTACCCAGAAGGCGCGGGTTCATTGCCAGCATTGCCGGCAGGAGAATGATCTGGTCCTGCGCTGTGCCCACCTCGACGTCGGCCACGATGACGGCGACGAGTGCGTCAACCCCGACCCCACGCCCAGCACGCTGATCGATGTGGGGCAATGGCTGAGCCTGTTCTACCTCATGGTCGAATCGGCCGCCGCCCAGACCTCCAAACCCGAGGCCCGCCGCATCGGCTACCGCGCCGCCATCTGCCTGGCCGAGGCTTTGAAGTTCTACGGCGAGCAGGAACTGCCGCCCCCGTCGGCGTTCTTCTGCGATCCCACACGTGAAACATTCCAGCGGCACCCGGGCCAGTTCACTCGCCAGAGGCTTCGTGAGATGCAGGCCAAGCTGCCGGACCTGCACGCGATGGGGCGGCGGGTGCAATCCGACCTCAAGATCGGAAGGCCAAGCCGATGGAAGTTCTGGAAGAAAAGATAGGGCACCCATGCTGAATCCAAACGTCGCACGGTATCTCAACGACAAACGCCCCCGGCACCTGGCCAAACTCAAGGAGCTTCTCCGCATCCCCAGCCAGGCCAATAACCAGCCGCAGGCGTGCGAGGATGCGGCCCAGTGGCTCCGGCGTGAACTGGAGGCGATGGGCGTGCCCGCCCGCGTCATCGCCACGCCCGGGCGGCCCAACGTATTGGCTGAACTTCATGTATCCGATGCCGCCCCCGCGCTTCTGGTGTACGGGCACTACGACGTTCAGCCGCCCGACCCGCTGGACCTGTGGAAGACGCCGCCGTTCGAGCCCACCGAGCGCGACGGCTTCCTCTATGCACGCGGCGCCAGCGACGACAAGGGCCAGCTCTTTACGCACCTGATGGCCATCGAGGCCTGGCAGAAGGCGGGCGGCGGCCTGCCGGTCAATCTCAAGATCCTGCTGGAAGGCGAGGAGGAGGTCGGCTCGCCGAACCTGGAGCCCTTCCTGGCGGAGCATGCGGGCGAGCTGGCCGCCGACGCCGCCGTCATCAGCGACTCCGCCTTCTTCGCCGAGGGCGTTCCCAGTCTGACGTACTCGCTGCGCGGGCTGGCGTATTTCGAGATCACCTTCATCGGCCCCGACCACGACCTGCACAGCGGCATCAATGGCGGGGCGGTCCGAAACCCCATCAACGCCCTTGCGGCGATGGTGGCCCATCTGCACGACGACCACGGCCGCGTGATGATTCCCGGTTTCTACGACGACGTGCTGCCCGTTTCCGACGCCGACCGCCACGCGTGGCGGCAGCTGCCGTTTGACGAGGCCGAGTATGCCGCTTCGCTGGGCCTCGACGCGCTGAGCGGGGGCGAGAAGGGCCTGACGGCGCTGGAGCGAATCTGGGGCCGCCCGACGCTGGACTGCAACGGCATCGTCGGGGGCTACACCGGGCCGGGCTCAAAGACGGTCATCCCCGCCCGCGCGAGCACGAAGATATCGACTCGGCTGGTGCCCAACCAGGACCCGGCCAGGATCGTGGCGGGCATGAAGAAGTTCGTCGCCGACCACACGCCGGCGGGCATCCGCTCGGAAGTGGCGGTGTATGCGCAGGCCCGGGCGGTGCTGTTGAACCGCGATGGAGCGGCGATGCGGTCGGCCCAGGCCGCGGTGGCCGAGGCGTTTGGGCGCGACCCGGTATTCGTCCGCTGCGGCGCGTCGATCCCGGTGACGGAGCTGTTCCAGCGGCTGTTGGGGATGGACGTGGTGCTGCTGGACATCGGCCTGCCTGAGGACAATCTCCACGCGCCGAATGAGCGGTTCTCGCTGGAGCACCTCTACCGCGGCGCGGTGGCGTCGGCGGCCTTCATGCAGAACTTCGCGGGGTCGAAGAAGTAGCACGAACACACGCAGATGAAGATGCGTCTGCCCGCGGGGTATAATGACCTTCCCTTTATTGACGTAAAAGGGGGTTGACAGGTTGGGCGGATATCGCCATAATCTGCGATTTCCCATAGTACGTAAGGAGTTGCAAACGTGTACGCAATCATTGAAGACAGCGGCCAGCAGTTCCGGGTGACCGAGGGCGATACCCTTAACGTGGACACTCGCGAGCTGGCCGAAGGCGCCAAAGAGATCGAATTCGGCCGCGTATTGCTCATCGGCAACGAAGGCAACGTGAAGGTCGGCACCCCCATCGTCGATGGGGCCAAGGTCGTGGCGGAGGTCATTGATCCTCTGCTGGCCGGGCCGAAGGTTCACGTGTACTACTATCGCCGCCGCAAGCACTCGCGCAGCAAGGTCGGCCATCGCCAGAAGTACCTGCAGGTCAAGATCACCAAGATCGTGGCCTAAGGCTTCACGGCCCGTCGCACGCGGGCCGCGGCGTTGCATCCCAAATATCCTGCAGCGACCCCCCGGGCCGCTGCGAAAAATCGCGCGATCGGGCGCCCGCCGCCCAGTCGCGCGATTTCTGTTTTTGCATCGCCTCTGGGTGGATAGCATTCGCAGGCCGCCGCAACTCCTCTCCCTTCAGGGAGAGGTCGGGCCGCAGGTCCGGGTGAGGGTGCCCGCCTGGATGCAGCCACAGCACGGGGCGATGCCGAGACGCCGGAAGAATCGCCAGTGTGGAAGACCGACCCACGCAGTAGGCCGGCTTTGGGGAGCCCCTCTCCCTGGGGGAGAGGGGCGCCCGTGTGACAGCGATTGGTTTCTTTATCGCCCGTTGGCAGGGGCGCAGGTGATGCGAAGGTTGGTTTCGTCCAGGGCGATGGGGGAGATGACGCGGATCGTCCGTTTCTCGCTCGGCAGCAGATCAAAGTAGTTGTCCTCGCACCGCGCGTGGCCGGGCAGGGATAACTCCACCGCGTGTGCGAACACGTCCGTCCACACCGAAACCTCGTACGCGTTGCCCTCGGCCGGCGTGATCGCATGCTGCAGCCGGGCGGACGTGGTGGCAAGTTCCCGATGGTTGCACGTGCGGAGCAGGCCGGGCGCGATCGAGGGCTCGGTCAGTACCCGGGCGAACCAGACGCCGCGATGAGGGTCGAAGTCCCCCTGCGCGAATGCGGCCAGGATCGTGCGGGTGTTGCCCTTGGCAGTGAACTCCTTCTGCCGCACGCGGCCGTCCTTGCCATCGAGGGACACGTAGCCGTACTCGAGCGTGCCCGACAGGGCGGCCGACAGATCGTTGGCCAGCGTCGCGACGATCTTGCCAGCCGTCACACGGAGGATCAGGCGGCGAGGCGCGAAGGCCCGCTTGACGAACCACCAGCCGATTTTGCGGCGGAGGTAATAGTCGACCACCGCCCAGCCGACCTCGCCCCAGGGCTCGTTGAACATCCAGAACAGCGACCCGTGGCAGGCCGGGCGGAAACGCATCGACTCCAGTGCATAGCTCACCATCACGCCGTAGTTCAGCCCGCCGTAGTAGAGGTACTCCTCATCCGACAGGCCGCCGACGTCGCGGTAGTTCTTGGCGATGCCCGCCTCGACCGTGCCGCCGTCAAATGTGTTATCGTGGTGCAGCCAGGCCTGGCCCGTGCGGTCCAGCGCCTCGTGGCCGAGATACGCCCGCGTCGTCTGCATCGAGCAGGGGCCCATGTAGCCGAACTCGCTGACGAATCTCGAGTCGCACTGGTCGTACAGCGTCGGCTCGATCCGCTTGGTGATGTCCGGGTTCATCAGCCAGACCCAGTAGTGTTTGTCGCCCTCGGGGCTGTTCCAGAAGTCGAAACCGCCGTAGGGCGAGTTGTGCCAGTAGGGCACCTGGGGCGAGTTCTCCCGCACGGCCTGGGGGAGGATTTCGCCGAAGATTCGCGAGCCCTTCTCTGTCATCGGCCCGCCCCATTTTCCGGACATGGAGCCCAGGCACTCGTTGCCGCCGCACCACAGGCCCATGCACGCATGGTTGCGCAGGCGGCGGGTCCAGAAGCCGGCCTCCTTGCGGATCTCGTCGCAGAAGGCTTCGTCGGCGTCGTCGTAGGGCGCGCAGGCGAACATGAAATCGTGCCACAGCAGGATGCCCTCGCGGTCGCACGCCTCGTAGAATGCGTCGCGCTCGTAGTGCCCGCCGCCCCAGACGCGGAGCGTGTTGAAGTTGCACGCGCGGGCCTCGCGCACGAGGGTGTCCACACGTTCGTCGGTCGCGCGGGCCCAGAGAATGTCCGAAGGCACCCAGTTGCCGCCGCGACAGTAGATGGCCGTGCCGTTGACGCGCAGCGTGAAGGTGTTGCTCGTGTCGAGTTCGACAAAGCGGACGCCATACCGAAACGTCCGGGCGTCGGCCGGGGCCAGGCCGGCCATCAATTCCACCGTGATCGTGTAGCGGTCCTGCGGGCCGTAACCTGCCGGCCACCAGATGCGGGCGCCGGGAAGGGTGACGACCTGCTCGATCGCATTGTCTCCCGACTGCACCATGCCCGCCCAATCCTCCTCGGCCACGGTCTGGCCGTCGGGGTCGGTCACGATGAGCTTGAGGCGGGCGTCGCCCCAGGCCCAGGGGTTGGTCCAGTGCACGGTGGTGACGACGGCGAGGCGCACATTGCGGCCGGTTTTTGCGGGCGTTACCTGCACGTCGCGGAGGACGGCCTTGTCCAGGACCCGCAGCGTGACCTCGCCGATGCCGACGGTGGCCAGGCGCGGCGTGAAATCCCAGCCCCAGACATACTGGGGCTTGCGGACGAAGACTCGCCGCACGTCGCCTCGCTCGTTGCGATTTCGCAGCGCCTCGGTCGGGATCATGCCGCCCAGGGCGAGCGCGGCGTCTTTGGAGTGATTCTCCAGCCCGTGCGTGAGTCGGACGAGCAGGGTGTTTTCTCCCTCGCGCAGCAGCGGGCGGACGTTGATCGTCAGCGGCCGCATCGCCGAGGGGTGGTCCGCGACGTGCGTGCCGTTGAGGAAGATGGACGCGTTGGCGTCCAGCCCCTCCATTTCCAGTTCGATCGTGTGGGCCGCGAGGGCGTCTTCGGCGAGGGCGAATTTCTTCCGCAGCCAGAACGAGCGGCCTTCGATCCAGTCGCACTGGAAGCTGTTGAGGCCCACGAGGGGGTCGGGGATTTTGCCCGCGGCCTGCAGGCCCTGATGTACGTCGCCGGGTACGGGCTGGGCGATCCAGCCGCCCTGGGCGGTCGTCAGCGTCGCCGCCGCCTCGGCCCCGACGGCAATGTCCTCATCGCGCAGTTCCCACTGGCCTGTAAGGCGAAGTTTTTTGAGCATGGGGTTCCTTTGATGCGACATGATAGCTCCGCCGGGCACGCCGTGCCACGGTCGTCGCGGCGTATGCTGGGGGCCTGCGAGCGAGGCGGGCTATGCCAGCAGCTTCAGGAACATTGGGCTCAGGTGCATCCAGTAGCTCATCAGCGCCGTGATCAGCCAGATACCCCCCGACACCAGCAAGGCCAGCGCCCCGGCCAGGCGGAGAATCTTCAGCCGTGGCAGCAGCAGGATCGGCAGGGCCAGGATGCCTCCGAGGCCCGCGAGGATGAAGGCCGCCGCGGCCAGTTCGGGCTTCTGCGGCAGGCGTCCGGCGTACAAGGCCGCCCCGATGACGATGGCCACGGCGCCGGCCAGTGCCGCGAAGATCCCGACTGGCACGAGGCTCCAACCCTTGGCGATCGCCAGAGCCGCGCCCAGCAGCAGCACGCCCAGCAGCACCGAGGGGTCTCCAAAGGCGATGTTGGCCCAGCGGACGGATTGCCCGCCGAGTTCCCTCAGCGGCCAGGTGAGCGACATGTGCAGCCCGCCGACCAGGGCCACAAAGCCCGTCATCGCGAAGCCGGCCGCGAAGGCCTTGGGGTTCGTGCTGAGGACGCCATACAGATAGAACAAGCCAACGAGGACGAATGCCGCCGTCATGTTGATCAGCAGCAGGGGTAGGTAATCGATGGACATAGGGACACCTTCTTTCTACTCCTTTCAAACTATAGCGCATGCAGGCGGCGTCGGGCGGCCGGGTCGGCTGGGCATGGGGTTCGAGCTTGTTTCGGTTTTCGAGTTTCGTGCTTCGGGTTTCTGAGGGCCGGCACGTCCCTATCTCGCGATCAGTGCACTAATCTCGCAGTTCCACGTTCCAGTAGGCGGTATCGAGGAACTGGCGCCAGGAGGCGTATTTGTCGCTGGTGAGCCTCAGCGTGATCACGGGCGAGCGCTTGGGTTTGATCGGTTCGGCGATCAGCTTCATGCCGGCCTCTTCGGGCACGCGGCCGCCCTTGCGCACGTTGCACTTCACGCAGCAACAGACGATGTTGGTCCAGTTGGCCTCGCCGCCGCGGCTGCGCGGCACGATGTGGTCGAGGCTCAACTCGGTGGTGGGGAATTTCCTGCCGCAGTACTGGCAGCGATTGCGGTCGCGGGCATAGATGTTGCGGCGGTTGAACTTCACGGGCTGGCGATGGATGCGGTCGCTGAACAGCAGGCGGATGATCCGCGGCACGGCGATCTCGAACCGAACGCAGCGGATCCAGTCGTGGTGGTCGTGCTCGTAGCGGGCGCGGAGGTCGCTCACCTGCCGCCACGACTCGAAGTCGTACGCGACGTACTGGTTGTTCTCGAAGGAGACGATCTCCGCGATCTGCTTGAAGAGCATGGCGAAGGCGCGGCGTGCGGAGATGACGCGGACCGCGGCATAGTGCTTGTTCAGCACCAGAACGTGAGCGTCCAAGCTGCTGGGCTCGGCGGCAAACATAGCAAAACCTCGGTAGAGGTCCCTGACGCCGTGCAAGCGGTCGCCTGCCGGCGCTTCGCCTGCACTATTTGTATCCCTCGCGAGGCGAACATGCAAGGGGTTGTCGATGTGACAAACAGCCCGTAGGCACGGTTTGACGCAGCCGTTATAATGGCGGCGCTGCGCCGCGACTCGGGCGGCCAGCAGGACCTAAGCGTAGAAGTAGAACATGGCCAACAACACAAGCCTGGCCTCGCTGGCGGAGTTGCTGTCGCCCTATGGGCGGCGGGCGGAGCAGGATCTCCAGCGGTGGCTGATCGAAGAGGGCGTGCCGGCGGAACTCGCCGATGCGATGCGCTATTGCGTGCTGGGGGGCGGCAAACGGCTGCGCCCGGCGCTGGTGTTCCTGGCGGCCGAGGCCGCCGGCGGCGCCGACGAGGATCTCGCCGCCCGCTCCGCCGTCGCGATCGAGCTGGTGCACTGCTACAGCCTGGTGCATGACGATCTGCCGGCGATGGATAACGACGTGCTCCGCCGGGGCATGCCCACCGCGCATGTGAAATTCGGGCAGGCGATGGCCATCCTGGCGGGCGATGCACTGCTCACCCGCGCGTTCGGCGTTCTGGCCGGCGGGGTGGACGGGCGGGCCGCGAGGCTCGCGGCGGAACTCGCACTGGCGGCCGGCCCTGCCGGCATGATCGCCGGCCAGGTGGCCGACATGAACCTGTGCACCGTTCCGGGCGGGGGCGAAGGCATCGAGTACATCCATCTTCGCAAGACCGCGATGATGATTCGCGCCGCCGTCCGCATGGGCGCCATCTGCGGCAGCGCGGGCGACGACGAAATCGCCGCCTTCGGCCGCTACGGCCAGGCCGTGGGCCTGGCGTTCCAACTGTTCGATGATCTGCTCGACGCCACCGCCAGCGCCTCCGAACTGGGCAAGACGCCCGGCAAGGACGCGCAGGCCGGCAAGCAGACCTACGTGGCCCACCTGGGCATGGACGAGACCCGCCGCCTGGGACGTCAGCTGACGCAGCAGGCGCATGACGCGCTGGCGCCGCTGGGCGGGCGAGGGGCGAAGCTCCGCGAGTTGGCCGACCTGCTGGCCTCGAGGCGGTCGTGACTGGCGGGTGCCATGCCGAAGCGTACTCGCGCCGGCATGGTCGGCCGCACATGCCGGCGCGTCGCAGACAGCGCGACGCTTCGGCATGGCACCGAGTTGGCGAGTCTCAAGGATTGCCTTTATCGCTTTAGTGATTGCCGGGAATTCATGAACAACAAGATCATAGATCGAATCGATAGCCCGCATCAGTTGCGGCGGCTGAGCGAGGCGGAACTGCACCAACTCGCCAAGGAGCTGCGCGAGCGGGTGATCGAGGTCGTCTCCGCCCGCGGCGGGCACCTGGCCAGCAACCTGGGCGTGGCCGAGCTGACGATCGCGCTGCACCACGTGTTCGACTTTTCGAAGGACCGGCTGCTGTGGGACGTGGGGCACCAGTGCTACGCGCACAAGATCCTCACCGGGCGCAACGAGACGTTCGCGCAGCTGCGGCAGGCGGGCGGTCCCAGCGGCTTTCCCGCGCCGTCCGAGAGCCCCTACGACCTGTTCGCCACCGGCCACGCCGGGGCAGCGATCTCGACCGCGACGGGCCTGGCCTGGGCCGACCAGCTTATGGGGGCTGATACGCGCGTGGTCGCCGTCGTGGGCGACGCGAGCATCGTCAACGGCCTGTCGCTGGAGGGCCTCAACAACGCGGCCCTGCTCAAGCGACAGTTCCTGATTGTGCTGAATGACAACTCGATGGCCATCGACCGCACCGCCGGCGCCCTGGCCAACGCACTGGACCGAATCCGCACCGCGCCCGCCTACAGCGACATCAAACAGCAGGCCGAGAACCTCCTGCAGCACCTGCCGCTGGGCGAGGAAATCTCGCGCGTGCTGCGCAACGTCAAGGCGGGCCTTAAGACCTCCATCCACGGCGGGCAGGTGTTCGAGACGCTGGGCTTCGAGTATTTCGGCCCCATCGACGGCCACGACGTGCAGGCCCTGATCCGCGTGCTCAAGAGGCTGGCGGTGCTGGACAGGCCGGCGCTGCTGCACGTGCACACGGAGAAAGGCCGCGGCTGCAAGTACGCGGTGGAAGATCCCTGCCGCTTCCACAGCCCGTCGGCCTACACGGTCAAGGAGGGCAAGGCCGTCTTCGTCAAGAGCGAGCGCCCCGCCTGGACGCAGGAGTTTTCGAATGCCCTGGTGGAGGTGGCGAAGAAGGACGCCCGCGTCGTCGCCATCACCGCGGCCATGCCGCATGGCACGGGCCTGACGGAGTTCCGCAAGCTGTACCCGTCGCGCTACATCGACGTGGGCATCAACGAATCGCACGCCGTGGCGATGGCGGCGGGCCTGGCCAAGGCGGGCCTGCGGCCGATCGTAGCGGTGTACTCCACGTTCATGCAGCGCGCGTGCGACCAGGTGTTCCAGGAGGCGGCGCTGCAACACCTGCCGATCCTGCTGTGCATGGACCGCGCGGGCCTGGTCGGAAGCGACGGGGCCGTGCACCACGGTTTCATGGACATCGCATTCCTTCGCCCGCTGCCGGGCATCACGCTGATGTCGCCGGCCGACGGGCCCGAACTGCGGTCGGCGATGGAACTGGCCCTGTCGTTGGACGGCCCCGCGGCCATCCGCTACCCGCGCGACGAGGTGCCGCCCGACATCAACGGCCATTGCCCGCCGTTCGAACTGGGCCGCTCGCGCGTCGTGCTCGACCCAGCCGCTGCGGGCAAGGAGGTCGCGGGCACGTTTCTGTGCTACGGCTCGATGGTCGAGCCCGCCCTGGCCGCGTGCGATATCCTGCAGAGCGAAAACAACCTCCACGTGGGCGTGGTGAACGCCCGCTTCGCCAAGCCCCTGGACGAGGCGGCCATCTCGCGGCTGATCGCGTCGGGCAAACCGCTGGTCATCTGTGAGGACCACATGGTGCAGGGCGGCTTCGGCTCGGCCGTGCTGGAGATGGCGTGTCAGCGCGGGCTGGACACGACCGGCGTGCAGCTGATGGGCCTGCCCGACCGCTTCATCGCTCACGCCTCGCGCGGCGAGCAGCTGACCGAGGTCGGCCTCGACGCCACCAGCCTCTCGGCCGCCATGAAGAGCCTCATCGAACAGCGGGCGGGCAAGACAGCTCGGAAGTTCATCTAGGCGTTCTTCCACCGCAGAGAACGCTGAGAACGCAGAGAGAAGAAGCAGGTCACCACAAAGGGCGCAAAGCACACAAAGAGAAGCGTCATGCGGTGACCATCAATGAGCGAGCGTCTCGTAACTCCTTCCTTTGTGTTCTTTGTGCCCTTTGTGGTGATGTCTTTGGGAGCAGCCAACGGCGATGAGTGAATCCCCACGGTATACCTTCGGTGACACGCCTGCGGCGGCGGCGAGGTTGAAGTCGATCGCGTCGGTGTTCAATCCGCTGGCGGACAAGGTCGTGCGGCGGTTCGTCACCCGCGCCTCCGGCAGCTGCGGCGACCTGGGCTGCGGCCCGGGCTACACAACGGACATGCTGGCGGCCGCTACCATGTGCCTCAAGGTGTATGGCTTCGACCGCTCGGCCGAGTTCCTGACGCTGGCCCGGCAGAACTTCCCCGACTACGAGTTCATCGGCTGTGACATCACCAGGCGGCTGCCCGTCCGCGTCCACGTGCTGTACGCCCGAAGCGTGCTGTCGCACATGAAGGCCCCGGTCATGCTGGCCAACGACTGGGCCGCCCAGCTGCCGCCGGCGGGCCTGCTGTTCCTGCACGAACTGGAGGCCATCGACACGGACGTGCCGGTGTTTCGCCGCTACCTCGAGGTGAATCGCCAGCTGCTCGCCTCGCAGGGCGCCGAGCTGTTTGTGGGCAAGACGCTGGCCGCGGGCAACTATCACTACAAGCTGCTGGCCAACGAGACGCAGGCCACGCCCGTGCCCACCCGCCTGGCGGCTGCGTGGTTCCTGCCCAACGTCGAGAGCATCTGGCCCGCCGAGCAGGCCGTGTGTGATTCCGTCGCCCCCGAGGAGCGCGATGAGATCGCCGCCAGCCTCCGCGAACTCGCGTCCTCATTCGAAACGCGATCCGACATCACCTGGACGATGCGATGGGTTGTCGTCTCGGAACGGTGGTAATCAAATCAGAGTTTCTCGCCCGCCACGATCTGATGTGCAGAACGCTGCCGTGTCCCCGCGTGTAAAGACTCCCCCGACCGCAATCGAACGAACCACCAGGTCGTTGGTCGCTCGCCTTCTAGCAGAACGCCGGCGAGCGGCCACATTCTGCTAGAAAGCGAGCGCCTGACAGCGTTCGCCTGTGATCGCTTATCCCAGACCCGATTCCTCAACTAGCCACCAGATCACTCGATCAGCATCGCGTCTCCGTACGAGAAGAAGCGGTACCGCTCTCGCATGGCTTGGTGGTAGGCGTCGAGGATCATGCGGATCCCGTCCATCTTCCCGGGGCTGCAGAAGGCGGCGACGAGCATCAGCAGCGTGCTGCGTGGCAGGTGGAAGTTCGTGATCAGGGCGTCGACGGCATGGAATTCCCGCGGCGGGTAGATGAAGATGCCGGTCCAGCCGCTGGCGGGACACAGCGGTTCGCCCGCGCGGGCGGCAGACTCCAGCACGCGGACCGAGGTGGTGCCGACCGCGACGACCCTCCGCCCGGCGGCGCGGGCGGCGTTGATCCGCTCGGCCGTGACGGCGGGAAGGTCGTACCATTCCGAATGCATCCGGTGCTGTGCGACGTCATCGACCTTCACCGGCAGGAACGTGCCCGGCCCCACGTGAAGCGTCACGCGGGCCTGCTCGATGCCGTCGGCGGCCAACTGATCGAGCAACTCCTTCGTGAAGTGCAGCCCCGCCGTCGGGGCCGCCACCGCGCCGGGACGATCGGCGAAGACGGTCTGGTATCGCGTGCGGTCCGCGGCATCGATCGAACTGCCCGCGCGGCGGATGTACGGCGGCAGGGGGGTGGCGCCTAGGCGGCCGAGGATTTCCACGGCCGGGGCTTGCGGCTGGACCTCGACGCGCCACTCGCCCGCCTCGAGATTCTCCCGCAGGGTCAGCCTCACGTCCTGGTCATTCGCAAAGGCGATCTCTTCGCCGATGCGGCAGCGCCCGGCGTTTTTGAGCATGATCCGCCACTCGCCCGCGCGAAGCTCGTGGAGGAACAGGCCTTCGATCTTGCCTCCCGTGGCCCGCCGGCAGAGGAACTTTGCCGGGATCACCGACGTGTCGTTCACCACCAGCAGATCTCCCGGGCGCAGGATCTGCGGCAGTTGCGAGAACTGCGCGTGCTGGATAGTCCCGTCGGCCCGCCGCAGGCGCATCAGGCGCGATTCCTGCCGCAGGGGCAGCGGGGCCTGCGCAATCAGCGAGGGGTCAAGGTCGTAGTCAAACTGTTCGGCGTGCAGCGTCACGGGGTCTCCGGGGATAATTTTGTCCACAACTCATCCACAGTATTGGCGGCTGGACGGCATATGCACAGTCAAATATCTTTGCATCTTGATGGTAACCAGTTGGCTGGATTCATCTTGCGACTCAAGCTGGCAGCCAATTCACATGTTATTCACAATGTCGGCAGCGGTCGGGAAGATGATTCTTAATTCCTTAATACAACCAAAGTTATTCCCTCATCGCGCCGATGAATAATGCGTCGTGTGCCGTTGAGATCATAACATCATCAGTAATGTGTGCGACATGCCCAACCGCAAAACAGAGGAACTGGTCGTCGCGATCATGACGATGGATCGTGCGGAGCTCATCGACCTTCTGCGGGGAATCAACTGCGGTTTCCGGATGGACTTCACCGACGGGTTCCTGAGTTCCATTAGCTTGGAGCGGCTCAGGCATCTCATCGTCGCCGCCAGCCTGCAGGCCGATCGCGTATCGATCTCCGCCTGAACCCCAATGCTTCCTCAGCCGGGCCGGGTCTCCGCTGCCGGAGGCAGCAACTCCCACCCGCTCACGAACACCTGACGAACCGGGCTAGCTCACCCGCCGGGCGTGCTACTTCTCTTCAATCGGGGGCATGGCCCCATCGCTGTGGGACTTCATCCCGATCACCGCGATCTTCAGCCGGTCGGCCAGTTCCAGCGTGGTGGGCTTGTCGACGATCAGCGTCTTGCCCGCCTCGACGACCAGGCAGACGCAGTTGGCGTCCTTGAGGTTGCGGAGCGTGCTGGGGCCGACGGTGGGGACGTCGAACCGCATGTCCTGCTTGGGGCGGGCGACCTTGATCAGCGTCCAGCCGCCCGTGCGGCAAAGCCTGCCGGCCCGGCGGATCATGGCGTCGGTGCCTTCGATGGCCTCGACGGCGATGATGTCGCGTTCGCGGACGGCGATGGCCTGCCCGATGTCGAGATCGGCGCTGGCCTTGGCGATCCGCCAGCCGAACTCCACGTCCGCCTGGACGCCGCGGGGCACGGGCACGTGGTTCATCGGCCCTTCATCAGCGAGATGTTCGGAGCAGTATTTCATGCAGGACACCAATTCGATCCCCTCCTGATGAAGTTCATCGGCCACCGCGAGCAGGACGGCGTTGTCGCGTTTGTCCTTGCGGACCTTGAAATACCACAAGCGCGCCGTGCGGATATCGGGAATATACCGCAGGAACCGCAGCGGCGAATACATTTCGCGTTTCTTCACGCCGCCGATCATGACGGCCTCGCGGACGCCGTTCTTCTTCAGCGCCGCGATCCACCGCCCGATGCGGGTGACGCCCGACCACGAGAACTCGTCGGCCACGTCGGCCAGGCGAGGCGAGGCCAGGTCGCGCAGGCCCACCACCATCAGCGGCCTGCCGGCGGCGATGATGCCGTTGGCTACCATGAACGGTGCTCGCCCGAAGCCGGCGATCAGGCCGACGGGCTCGCCCGACGATGCCCGGCCCGGCACCGATGCCGCGGCGGCGGGCCCGGGGCAAGGTGCGTCGCCTTGGGCAGGGGCCATCATGAATCCTCGCCCGGCGGCGTTTCGCTCAGGCCGAACCGCCGCTTGAGGAGGTTCACCTCCCGCACGAGTTTCTGCAGGGCCGAACGCATCTCCGGCAGACGGGCAAGGCTCATCCATGCGCGGCGGACCTGGCTCAGCGGCAGGGCGGGGCTGCCGCCGACCTCCTGCCCGGCCGGCACGTCGCCGGCGACGCCCGACTGAGCGGCCACGCGAACGCCGTCGCCGATGCGGATGTGCCCCACCACGCCGGCCTGGCCGGCGAAGACGCAGTAGTTGCCTACGTTCACCGAGCCCGCGATGCCCGACTGTGCCACCATCAGGCAGTGCTTGCCCATCTTCGTGCCGTGCCCGATGGCGACGAGGTTGGAGAACTTCGTGCCCGCGCCGATGACGGTGGGGCCCATGGTCGCGCGGTCGATGGCGCAGCAGGCGCCGATCTCCACGTCGTCTTCCAGTTCCACCCAGCCGACCTGCGGAATCTTCTCGTGCTTGCCGCGATACGTCGCATAGCCGAAGCCGTCGTGCCCGATCGAACTGCCCGCGTGGATCGTCACGCGGTTGCCCAGGATCGTGCCGTCGTACAGCGTCACGTTGGGGTACAGGGTGCAGTTCTCGCCGATGCGGCTGTTGGGCCCCACGTACACGCCGGGGTACAGGACCGTATCCTTGCCGATGGCGGCGCCTGCGGCCACCGTCACGAAGGCGGCTAGGCGCACGCCGGGGCCGATCTGGGCGGTGGGGTCAATATTCGCCCGCTCGTCGAGGCCCTCGAAATGAGGCCGGCGGAAGCCATAGAACGCGACCATCGCCTGGCGGAATGCGAAATAGGGGTCCTGGCAGCGGATCAGGGGCTTGCCCGCAGCGGTGCAGTCGGCGGCGACGATGACGGCGGCGGCCGACGTCGTCTCGATGTACTTCTCGTACTTCTTGTTGGCGAGGAAGGTGACTTCGTCGGCGGCGGCGCTGTCAATGGCGCCCAGGCCGCGGACGACAACGTCGCCCTCAGCGCTCAGTTGGCCGCCCAGAAGCGCGGCCAATTCCGATAGTTTCATTTCCGGCATAGTGTTCCGATTTACGTGGGTCTCTGCGGGGCTATGAGAGTATGACGATCTCCAGACCGCGTCAAGGGCGTTTGCCTTCAGAGAGGTCGTAGGTCATAGGTCGTAGGTCGTAGTGGAAGAGCATTGCGGGATTCGATCCGGTGGCTATCGCTCGCCTTTCAGCGCTGTTTGACCTACGGGCAGCAACAGCGCTGAAAAGCGAGCGACTTCGCGGTTTGCCTTGTGCAAGCTCTCAGGGTGCCACAGAAGACCGAATGCACCCGGAAAAATCCACGCCTGCCCAAGCGGCGCCGCCAGAGCGAGGCACGATATTCGTCGATGCTTCACGGCCGAGCGGGGGTTGGATATGATGTCCCCAACTGAAGGAGCAGACATGCGCGCGCAATTTTGGATCGTGGCGGTGGTGGCTGGGTTGGTGCTGGCGTCGTCGGCGGCAGGGCAGGAGCGGGCGAGCTTCGTGCGGCCGGACGACGTGTGGGTCTTCCTCGGCGACAGCATCACGCACAACGACACGTACCGCCGCATGGTTGAGCGGGTCTACCGTCACTACAATCCCCAGGCCAAGGCCAAGTTCCTGCAGGCCGGCAGGGACGGCGCGCCGTCGGGGGCGACCAAGGAGCAGCTCGACAAGGCCGCCAAGGACAGTCGGCCCACCATCATCAGCCTGATGACGGGCATGAACGACTCGATCAACAGCTCGTGGCGGATCGGCCTGCCGATGGACAAGTCGATCGAGAACTACCGCAAGCAGATCGACGCCTTCGCCGCGGCCGCCAAGGCCGGTGGGGTTGTTCCGGTGGTGATGTCGCCCACGCTGACGGATGAGTCGCTGGGCTGGTCGAGCATGTGGGCCATCGACGGCACGAGCGACTTCCTCAAGCTCTGCGGAGCGGCCGTCAAGGACGTGGCGGCGGCACAGGGCGCGGTCTACGCGCCGGTGCAGGAGGAGTTCGAGGCGGCCCAGAAGGCGGCCCTTCCCTCGCAGATCTTCCGGGCCGACTCGGTGCACCCCTCGGCCCTGGGGCAGTACCAGATCGCCGCGGCGCTGCTGCGCCGCATGGCCCTGGACGCCAAGCCCGGCTCGGGCGAACGCAAGCTCTCGACCCCGGCCGCCGAGCTGCCGGTGAAGGTGGCCCTGGGCGCCCGCATGTTGACGGAGGCGGACGCCAATATTGCGCTGGCGATCACGACCGACGCGCCGCTGACGGTGACGGCCACCTACAGCTTTCGCAGCAAGGGCCTCGACGAGATGGCCCGCAAGAGCGTGCAGTGGAAGCTCACCGGCAAGGACACCGTGAACCTCGAGCTGCCGGCCGGTTCGCTGGCGCTGGAGATGGGTGCGGCCGCGGACATCGTCCTGGAAATCACCGACGGCACTCGCCGCAATGTTTACGTGATCGACCTGTGCCGCACGCCCGTGCTGCACATGACGGACAATAAGGTCTCGGGCGTCATCGAAGGCGACGCGAACCGCACCGAGGGCAAGAAGGCGGTCGAGTGGACGCTGTCGGTCGTGGACGGCAAGTGGTTGCAGATCGACGCGGAGGTCTTCGACTCGCAGATCGTTTCTGAACACGATTGGCCGTGGGGGCAGGACGGCCTGACGGTGTGGCTGGACTATCGGCCCAACGAGCGTTTCGCGGACATCGGCGTGGATTGCGACGTGTACCAGGCGATGATGCACCCCTACGAGAAGCCGAAGTTCGCCGTGGCGCTGCGGCCTTGGCAGGGGCGGAACATCTGTGGCCCCGCCGTGGTTGCCGGCGAGAAGACCGAGAAGGGCTACAAGGCGTACATGTTCATCGCCGACCAGAAGTGGCAGTTCCACCGCTTCAGCAAATGGACGGATTCGGACCTCAGCAAGCGTGACTTCCTGGGTTTCGACCTGGTGCTGGCCGACCAGGATAAGACTGGCGACGGCAAGGGCGTGACGAACTCGTTCATGTCCTATGGCAAGAGCCAGTACCCGCACGACAAGTACGCCAACACCTTTGTCATCATCGACCTCAAGAACAAGCTCAAGGGCGATAGCATCGTCAACGTGCACCTGGTCAAGCTTTACTAACGGCAGTGTTGGGTGGCCGCCTTGCTGCCGCCTGCCGGCCGTCAATGCCAGTTAAGTCGGCCGTCAATGCCCTGCATTGCCGCCCGCATCGGCGTGTGCATCCTTCCCGGGGTGGAGGATGGAGGCGACGATGCCGCCGGCGAGCACCAGCAGGATCACGCCCAGCGTGACGTAGGCTGGGACGTGGACGAAGTTCTTCAGCAGCATCTTGAGGCCCACCACCGCAAGCAGCACTGCCAGCGAGACCTTCAGGTAGCGGAACTTCTTGAGCACGGCCGAAAGGGCGAAATACATCGAACGCAGCCCCAGGATCGCAAAGATGTTGCTGGTGAAGACGATAAACGGCACGTCGGTGATGGCGAAGATGGCGGGGATGGAATCGACGGCAAAAATCACATCGGCGCTTTCGACGGCCAACAGCACCAGCGCCAGAGGCGTCAGCATGCGCTTGCCGTTGTGACGCGTGATGAAGCGGGGGCCGTCAAACTCATCGCTGACCGGCAGCAGCTTGCGGGCCAAGCGCACGGCCGGGTTCTTTCGGGGATCCATCTCGCCCTTGCTGAACAGCATGCGATAGGCCGAGAAGATCAGGAACGCCCCGAAGATGTAAAGGATCCAGTCAAAGCGGTTGATGAGGGCGATGCCCCCCAGGATCATCAGCGCCCGCAGAACGACCGCGCCCAGGATGCCCCAGAACAGCACGCGGTGCTGGTAGGCCCCCTCCACACGGAAGTAGGAGAAGATCAGGGCCATCACGAAGATGTTGTCGGCGCTGAGCGACAGTTCGACGATGTAGCCGGTGAGGAACAGCAGCGAGGCCTGGTAGCCCTTGAGATCCGGCGGCGCCTCGAGCCCCAGGAGGCGGTACTGATACAGGAAGTAGACGAAGACCGTGAAGGAAAGGGCCAGGCAGACCCACACGATCGTCCACGACGTTGCCTCCTTCATGGAAATCTCGTGCAGGCGACGGTGGAAAACGCCAAGGTCCAGAGCCAGCATCAGGATGATGAACGCGATGAATATTGCCCAGAGCCAGATCATGTCGGTAATACACCTTTTTCCGCGGCGCGGGCTCACTGCTCCGGGTTCACGTTCCGGGTCAGCGGCCGGTTCAGCCGGGACGGCATTATACTCACAGGCGGACCAGGAAGTAAGCGGAGATGTCAGGCCATCGCGGCGGAACAGGATAGCGTCAGACCGCCTCGGCCTGGCCGCTTCAATCCTATCCCTGCTGCGTCGAGCGGTTGATCACCATCTCCTGCCAGTCCTTGTTCAGCGTGACGAACCGTGCCGACCAGCCCGAGACGCGGACGGCGAGACCTTGGTATTTGTCGGGGTGGGCCTGGGCGTCGCGGAGCACCTCGTTGTCCACCACGTCAATGTGCATGAAGATGCCCCCGAGCTTGAGGAAGGTCTGCATCAGGCTCACCAGCGCGGCTGTGCCCGCGGGGCCCTCAACGCTGGAGGGATGCATCTTGAGCTCGATGGCCGTGCCGTTGGTGAGGCGTTCGAGGCCCATTGCGCAATGTGAGCGGATGACGGCGGTGGGGCCCTTGAGGTCGGTGCCCGGCGAAGGCGAGAAGTTCAGGGCCAGGATGTCCTCCTTCCGCTTGCCGACGGCCGTGGCGCCGCGCTGCGAACGCCAGTCGATCTCGCGGCCGAACGTGCTGACACCGGGCGGGCGGAGGACGCCTTTGCGACACTTGACCTTGGCGACGAACGTCAGGAAGTCGTCGAACACCCGTCGCACCATCGCATCGGCCTGGGCGTTGCCGTTGCCGTAGAACTCGAACTGCCGTGCGACCTGGCGGCGGAGATCCTCGCTGCCATCCCAGTTGTTGCGGAGCATCCGCACCAGTTGCTCCAGCGTCAGCTGGCGGTCGTCGAAGACGAGCTTCTTGATCGCCAGCAGGCTGTTGCCCGTATCGGCCAGGCCGCCGGCGTGGGGGGCGCGGACGGTGTATCGCGGGCCGCCGAAGTAGTAGTCGCGGGCGTTCTCGATGCAGTCCTGGACCATCACCGACAGCAGCGGCGCGAGCTGGTTGGGGTTGATCGCGCCGTCCAGCGAGTTCTGCACCTCGTCGACCTTCGCCTCCAGCTGGGCCCGATACGCCGCGTAGAGGTCGTCGAAAGAACTGAACGGTGGCACCGGCCCCTGGGGAGTCGCCGCCTTGGCGCCGCCGTACTCAGGGCCCGTCGTCTGCGTGTCCGTCACGCCGATCACCCGCTGCAGGATGGCCAGCGTGTCGAAGGGGCTGTAGCCGAAGCTCGTCTTGCCCTGGATGATGATCTCCCAGCAGCCGTCGTTGCAGAAGTCTCGGGCTTCCTCCAGCGGGTAGCCGAAATCCACGAGGCTCTGGATGATCTGCCCTTCGTTGTAGACCGCCACCATGCCGCCGCCCAGCCGCTGCACCTCGGCCACGCGCTGCAAAAGGCGATGCGGCGACTGCGGGCTCAGCCGCACCGCGATGGGGAACTCGTTGATCCGGAGTTCCTCCACCACGTCCAGAACGAGGTAGGTGACGTCGTTGGTGATGTCGCCGCCTCGTTCGTCCACGCCGCCGAGGATGACGTTCTGGTAATACTGCGCGTCGCCCGTGCCGCAGTTGTGCGCGGGCTCGCCCAGCCACTCGCAGCCGTGGATCCAGAAGTGGGCGAGCAGCTCACGGGCCTCGCCCAGCGTGATGCGGCCGGCCTCCAGATCGCGCTGCAGCCAGGGCCCCAGCATTTTGTCGATGCGGCCGACGCCGGACCAGTTGCCGCACAGGCGCTGGAAGGCGAACATGAACCACAGCGACATGACGGCTTGGTGGAAGGTCTGCGGCGGGTTTTCCGGCACCGGGGCGAGGGCCTGCCGGACGCGGACGTACGTGTCGCGCAGGGCGCCGGTGGAGGCGGCGATCCGCTCGGTCAGCAGGTCCATGTGGCGGCGGTGCCAGATGCCGGCGGCGTCGAGGCACGTGCGCATCGCCCCCAGCGTCTCGATGCCCAGCGTGTCCAGCCCGCCGCGGGCCAGACGCTCGTCGATCTGCTTCCGCAGACCGCAGTAGCCCACCTTCAGCGCGTGGTCGAAGCCGATGGTCGTGTGGCTGGTGCCGTAGAAGGCCGGCTGGCCCTTCTCCATCACAGGCACGCGATGATATGAGGCGTGGGCCAGCGTGGCCGACCCGACGACCAGTTCGTGCGGCAGCACCCGAAGCGGGGCCTCTTCGGCGATGAGCTTGACGCAGTGTGCGAACTTCAGCTGCACGGGCAGGGACTGGATGTCTTCCCGGCCGTCAATGCAGGGGGGGTATTGCACATGCCCCGTCCCCACTCGCCGGCCAGTGCGGCTTGGGCCAGAACGCGGGTGGAAACGGACAAACGCTGTATCGGGCTGGCGATCATGGCGATCCTTCCTTATATAAAGGGCCATTATACCAGCGCCCCCAACCCGCCCACAGCGAACAAACTGCCTTCGTCCTCTATGCCTTCTTTTGACGAGTCCGCGCCAGCATGTACCCGGCGAAGAAGAAACCGGGGATCGCGATGAGGTGAATGATAAACCAACCCAGCCCGAGGAAATGGTACGTCTCGGGCAGGTCGACGTCGGCCAGCAGGTGGAGCATGTGCTTCTCCTTCTACCGGCATCGTAGGCGCGATGCGTTGGGGCGCCTCCAGATTGGTTTGGCGATCGCGGGAGGCTTGGTCTTGCCACGCCGGCGGGCTGGCCGCGTGCGAGCCCACTGGGTCTGGTCGCGTGCGCTAAACCGCAAGCGGGCCGCTGCACTCGGGCATCGTCCTCTGGATCATCTGAACGTCTATCGCTCGCAACGCATCTCCCCCTCACCTGCTCTTCCGCTTGCCCCTCACTTTTTTTCTTCCGCCCAGCGGGTGATCTTCCGGAGGATGTCATTGCCTTCGGTCTCGCTGTAGCTGCCGCCGATGCAGAACCACACGCCCTGGGGCTTGAGGTGCTCGGCCACCGCCATCGCGTCGTCGAAGTTCTCGGCCATCAGCTGGATACTCTTGCCCGCGGCCTGGATCCGCTTGTACACGTCGATCCACTTGCGGGCCGGGCCTTGGCCGGCGCCGCACACCCACTGCACGCCATTGAGCCTGGGCTGGGCCAGCAGGGCGTCCAGGTGCCGCAACGCCCCGGGGCCGTCGAGGTGGAATATGTTTCGATCGAGGTACTGCATCTCCCACGCCAGCGACGGCAGGATCGTCTTCTGGAACATCTCCGGCGAGATCATGCAGATGAAGTCGCAACTGGTCACGTAGCTCTTGCCCATGTGCAGCGCGGGCGTCCACGTCGTGGACGGCAGGCCATGACGTTCGATGCGGTTCCACAGGTCCTCGTACATCAGCGCGAACGACCGGGTCACGTGCTCCACGGCCAGGCGGACGCCCTCGAGATCCTCGACCAGGTCGATGCACAGTTCCTGCGGATCGCGCAAGGCCGCGGGCAGGTCGCCGTTGGTGTGCAGGTCCGGCAGGGCGGTGATCCACTTGCCTTGCCCGCGCGCCAGCGACAGGTCGGTGCCCTTGCGGATGGCGTTCCAGTAGGGGTTGTCCAGGTTGGGCTTAATCTTGAGGATGTCGCGGCAACTGGCGGCGACGGGCTTGGACCAGCTGGTGTTCTCGCCGAATTCCAGCTCCGTGCCGAAGACGGTGGCGCACACCTCGGGCCCGACATTGGGCATGAACATGGGGAACGTGTCGGCGAAGTAGAAACTCTGCTTCACGTTGTGCTCGAAGCGTTCGAGCGCGCCCTCCAAGTCCAGCCAGCGGTCGCGAAGGGTCGCGTACGTTTTCTGCGGCGGAGGCGTGCCCGCGGCCGCGACGGGCTTGTCAGGCCGCACCCACATCGACACCGGCGGGCGGTCGATGATCTCATTGTGCCACCACGCCTCAAACCGCTTGAGCGTCTGATCGAAGTCCCGCTTGTATTCCAGTTCCATGATGTTCTCCGTGGCCAAAAGCCTAGCGGCAGGGGCGGGCGAGGTCAAATGAAAGACCGGCTGTGTGGGGAAGCCGCGAGGGTGCCATGCTTTTAGGCCCGTCAGGGCCAAAAGCATGTTTAGCTTCCCGCGATGGCTCGGTACAACTCCTCGTGACGTTGGATGAAGGTTTCGATCCGGTAGTTGAGGCCGACGCGTTGGAGGCCGGCGGCGGCGAGGGTGCGGCGGAGGGGGGCGTCGGCGGCGAGGCGGTGGATGGCGGCGGCCAGGGCGGCGGGGTCGTCGGGTGGAATGAGCAGGCCGGCATTGCCGCCGTCGAGCACCTCGGTCAGGCCCGGCACGGCCGTGGCGATCACGGGCAGGCAGGCGGCCATGGCCTCGGCGGCGGCCAGGCCGAAGCCTTCCCATCGGCTGGGCATGACGAAGAGGTCGGCGGCGCTGAGGACGGAGCGGACGTCGTCGATTCGTCCCAGCATGCGGACGAAGCGTCCTGCGGGATCGGCGGCGATGAACTGCTCGACGAGCGGACGCTGCGGGCCGTCGCCGGCGAGCACAAACTGCAGGTCCTGCGAGGCCGTTGCCTTGGCCGCAGCCAGCAAGGTGTCGATGCCTTTCTGCGGGTCGAGCCGCCCGACAAACGCAGCCAGCAGCGCGTCGGGGGCCAGGCCCCATTGGGCGCGAAGTCGCTGCCGGGCGGCTTCGTCGTGTTCATATGCGGCAGCATCGATGCCATTGGGGATCACGGTATATCGGCCGGCGGGCAGGCGGGCACGGCGGCTGTGGTGGTCGGCCACGGCTTGCGAGACGGCGATGATGCGGTCGCAGCGGC
Source organism: uncultured Planctomycetaceae bacterium (assembly GCA_964616985.1). Lineage (GTDB taxonomy): Bacteria > Planctomycetota > Phycisphaerae > SM23-33 > SM23-33 > CAZTVF01. The sequence goes on along the minus strand of CAZTVF010000018.1, from coordinate 25,754 downwards.
CGGCGGTCCAGCGGGCGAAGGCGTACTGCCAAGGCCGCCAGCGGGCCTCGGCCACGTGGACGGTATTGACCAGATGCTTGACGCCCGCGGCGCGGGCGGCCAAACGTCCGGCGAGGTCGGCGTGGAAGAGGTGCGTGTGGAGCAGGTCGATCCGCTCATCCCGCAGCAGGCGTTTGAGCGTGCCGAGCTTGGCCACGTCCCACTTGCCGCGGACGCCCAGCACGGTCACCTTTACGCCGGCGGCGGCGAGCCGATCGGCCACCGCGCCGCCTCGCAGCGCCGCCACCTGCACGTCGAACTTCGCGGGGTCCAGCCGCGTCGCCAGTTCGTAAATGCAGCGTTCCGCGCCCGCGGGGCGAAGCTCGGTGATCAGTTGGCATATTCTCGCGCGGCTCACGCCCGCCATCGTACCGCGGCAGGGGGCGGTTGCCAATCAGCGACGTAGGGTGTGCAGGTTCTGCCGCGCAGCGGCAGGTTCTGCACACGGAACCGCCGAGGCCAGGATCCGCCTCGCGGGAAGGCTCCCGGCGGCCGCGCGCCGGCGGCAACGACATCGCCCGCTTTTCAGCGCTGCGAACGCCGGAAAGCGGGCAGGGGCGTTTCTTCCATCTGCGTCCGCCAAATAGGTGGCGTCATCCGTGCTTTCGCTTTTTTTGGCGATTTTCTAAAGTTAATGGAGCGGTTTTCCGAAGAAACGAATACGGCGTATTGCCTTCAGAGGCAGGGACGCGAAGTGGCTGATTGAAAACCGCAATAAGCACCCCGAAAAAAAGTTTAAGTCTGCCGCATCCACTAGTCGTAGGGCATTTTCCATGGCAAGGACGCTATGGCGTGGATAGGGGAGGAGGCTGCTGGAACGGAAGTCACTGGCTCCTCCGCGTTTTCATCATTTTTTTCTTGCCGTATCCCTAAGTGTCCCATAGAATCCCTAGCAATTCCTTAAGGTTACTGCGAGAACCACGAGATGGCACTTTTTGTCGGGGAATTCGAGACGACGATTGATGGCAAGCATCGCTTGGCCATCGCCTCGGACTTTCGCGACCAAATCAACCCGGTGGAGGATGGCGAGAACTTCATCCTGGCACTGGGGGCCGACCGGCATCTGCGGCTGTACCCCGAGTTGTACTACCGCCGGCTGCTGACCGAGATCAAGCGATCGGCCCTGCCGACGCTGGCCAGCAACAACCTGGCCGTGTTCTTCGCGACGGCCCGGATCGTGAAGCCCGACGCACAAGGCCGCATCGTGCTGCCGGAGAAGTCGATGAGCCGCTCGATGATCGCCGACAAGGTGACCGTGATCGGCAACGACGACCACATGGAGATCTGGCCGACCGAGGAATGGGAGAAGCACGTAGCCGAGGTGCTTCCGAAGTATCAGGAGATGATGCTCGAGACGGCGGACCGCATGGGCGGGCCGGCTTCGGGCAAGCCATAGAACGGATGGTAGTACCGCCACCCGAAAGGTTGGCGGCGGTCAAGGATGACCGAAGGCCCGATGAAAGGATTTGGACATGCTCATCCCTCAGCAAGCTGATCGCTCTACTGGAAGCCGGCAAGGATGCCAGGCGTCCGGCATGGCGGAACTGCGCAGCCAGCTGACCAAACCATCGCTTATTTCGGATGGGAACCGGCAGCGCCTGCTGGCTTTGGCTCGACGCCTGGCCGCCGTTCAGGCTCTGGGGGATGAGTATGCTCGGGTCACCCTTTCACCTCATGCAGCGGCGGCACTTGGGAAAAAGGCCATCGCGGTTTGATCGGCCCAGCCATGGAAGGCAACTGGGGCCATCAGCCGGTTCTGCTTGAGGAAGTGCTGGAGTACCTGGCGCCGCAGGGAAAGCGGGTGCTGGTGGATTGCACGGTCGGGCTGGGCGGGCACGCGGAGGCGATGCTCGCGGCGGCCGGCGACGAGGCAACCCTGATTGGAATGGACGCGGACGAGTCGAATCTGCGGCTGGCCAAGGACAGGCTGGCGGGATACGGCCCCCGCGTTCGGCTGTTTTGGGCCAACTTTTCTGAACTGGACGAGGTCCTTCGCCAGGCCGACGTGCCGCAGGTGGACGTGCTGCTGGCCGACCTGGGGGTGGCTTCGACGCAGATCGACCAGCCCCAGCGGGGCATGAGCTTCTCTGTCGACGGGCCGTTAGACATGCGGATGGACTCGCGCCTGGAGCGGACGGCGGCCGACCTGGTCAACGAGATGGAAGAGGGCGAGCTGGCCGACCTGATCTTCGCCTACGGCGAGGAACGGTTCAGCCGGCGGATCGCCCATGCGATCGTTGAAACGAGAAAACAAAAGCGGCTAGAACGCACGCTGGAGCTTGCGAATCTGGTGTCGCGGGCGTATCCTGCAGCGGTCAGACATGCCCGCCGCGGCGTGCACCCGGCGACCCGTACGTTCCAGGCATTGCGTATCGCCGTGAACGACGAACTTGGCAGCCTCGACAGGCTGCTGGCGCTGGTGCCCAAGGTGCTCTCGATCGGCGGGCGTGCGGCGATCATCAGCTTTCATTCGCTGGAAGATCGCCGCGTGAAGCAGGCTTTTGCCGGTTGGGCTGCCACCGGACGTGCGCACGTGTTAACCAGGAAGGTCATCACGCCACGGGAGACGGAGTCTGCGGGTAACCCCCGCAGTCGGTCGGCCAAGTTGAGGGCGATCGAAAGAGTCTCCTAGCCCTGTTTCATTGGGTGCGGTTTTGAACACGACGGAGCGTGGATCATGACGAGAGAAACACGGATCGCGATGCTGGTCGGCTTGCTCTTCATCGTGATGTTCGGCTTGGTGCTCAGCGAACTCACCGGCAGCCCTGCCTCCAACCCCCCGCCCACCCTCAAGGCCAGCATTGACGACCCGGCCAAGCGGTTCTCGCCCGTCATCGCCGGCGAGCCCCTGCAGATCGACCAGGGCCGCGATCGCGACGACAGCATCACGCTGGCCGATGACACCACCTCCGACCACGGCATGGCCGCCGACCCCTGCAGCCTCGTGGACATCACCGTCCTCAAGAGCACCAGCAGTCACAACGAGCCCAACCTCACCGCCACCGACTTCGCCAGCAACACCGCCGACAACCGGGTCGAGCCCCCGGCCCGCGATGAGCCCAAGCCCCTCGTCTACACCGTGCAGGAGAAGGACAGCCTGATCAAGTTGGCGTCGATCTTCTACGGCCCGGCCAACGAGAAGGCGTACGTCAACATCGCCAAGGCGAACGAGGACCGCATCAAGAGCCAGACCGGCCTCAAGGTAGGGCAGGAGATCATCATCCCGCCGCTGCCGGGCGGCAAGATGGTCACCGAAAAGGCCAGCCACTATCGCGAAGTGACGCCCAAGGAATTCAAGGACCTGCTGGCCCGCGGGCTGGACCCGCGGAAGCTGCCCGTTCCCTCGGCGGCCCCGGCGGCCGTCGTGCCGGCGGCATCGCCCGCGCCGCGCCTCGCGATGGAGCCCAACGCCGCAGTCCGCCCGCGGCCGGGCGCCACGCCCGTGGCCGTAGTGCCGGTAGCGTCGCCTGCGCCGCGCATCGCGGCGGATCCAAACGCCGCCCGCGTCCGGCCGGGCTCAAGCCCCGCGCCGATCGCCCTGGTTCCGCCTGCCCCAACGGATAAGAAGGTCTACGAAGTCCGCAAGGGCGACAGCTTGGGCAAGATCGCCAGGCAGTTCCTCAAGAGCGACAGCCGCGAGGCCATCCAGAAGCTGTACGTGACCAACCGCGGCGTGCTCAAGAGCCCCGATGACTTGAAGGTCGGCATGAAGCTGGAAATCCCGAGCTAGTGCAGAAGGTAGCCAGTAGCCAGTAGCCAGTAGCCGGACACCGGCTACTGAGTGCGGAGCGGGTCCATGAGGTTAGCCGTTGTCATCATCGCCCTGGCGGCGATTGCCGTGGGGCTGGTGCATATCCGCCGCGCCCGCACGATGGCTTGCAATCAGATCCAGAGGCTGGAGAACATGCAGATCTCGTTGAAGCGCGACCTGCAGGATCAGCAGGTCCGCCTGGGGTGGCTGACTTCGCCATCGGAAATTCATCGCAAGGCCGCCGAGATGGCCCTGCCCATGGTGGAACGTTCCAAGATCTACGGCGACACGAGCCCCGGCAGCGCCGGGACCACGCCGCGACATCGATAAGAGCAAAATGAGATGAGCACATCCCCCCCCGGCAAGTGGCGGTTCAACATCGTCTATGGACTGCTCGTGCTGGCCATGGTCGCGATGGCCTTCCGCATCTGTCACTTCATCGCTACCGACCAGACCAAGATGGCCAAGATGGTCTACCGCCAGCAGCGGATGAGCATCGTCGACGCCGGCCGCCCCGGCAACATCTACGCCACCTCCGGCAACGCCCTGGTCCTCATGTGTGGCAGCCGCCCCGTCCCCAGCTGCTACGCCGAGCCCAACATGATCGGCGAGAGCGACCTGGCCGATGTGGCCGTCAAGCTCGGCCAGGCGATCCAGATGGACCCCGTGCGGATATTCGAAATCTTCAGCCTTCGCCGCAACTCGCGGTTCACCTGGGTCAAACGCCAACTCACCGACGAGCAGGAGACGGCGCTGGCCGCCCTGAAACTGCCGGCCGTGCGAGTCATGTACGAGTGGCGGCGCGAGTATCCCAACGGGGCGCTGGGTTCAACGGTCATCGGGTTTCCGCCGATCCCGGCCGAGCCCAACAGCGGCCGCGACGTGCAGCCCGGCACCGGGGCGGGCGTGGAGCTGACGCAGCGAAGCTACCTCGCCGCCCGCGACGGCGAACGCGTCGCCAAGACCGATGCGGCCCGGCGGCCGATCTGGCCGCTTCCGCTGGAGAGCACGCTGCCCGTCGACGGGCAGAACGTGGTGCTCACCATCGACGCGGCCATCCAGGGCTACCTCGAGAAGGCGGTCGATGCCACGCAGAAGAAGTACGAGGCGAAGTTCGTCAACGGCATCGTGGTGGACCCGCACACCGGCGAGATCCTCGCCATGTGTTCCTACCCCACGTTCAACCCCAACGAGTACAGCCGCGCCAATCCCGCCGACCGGACCAACCGCACGATCTCGCTGCCTTATGAACCCGGCAGCGCGTTCAAGCCCTTCATCGCCGCGGCCGCCGTCGACCTCAACGCAGTCAACTTCAACACGATGATCGACTGCGAGGGCGGCGTGTACAACGCGCCCCGCGGCGGGCGGATCAGCGACCATGGCAACCGTTACGGCATGCTGTCGGTGGCCGACATCGTCATCCACTCCAGCAACATCGGCATGGCCAAGATCGGCGAGAAACTCGGCAACAAGGCCCTGTTCGACATCCTGCACAACTTCGGGTTCGGCCAGGAGACGGGCATCGAACTGCCGGGCGAGAGCCGGGGCATCGTCCGCAAGCTCAACCGGTGGGACGGCTACAGCCTGCGTCGCGTGCCGTTCGGGCAGGAAGTCTCGACCACCTCGCTGCAGTTGGCGATGGCGTTCTCGGCGCTGGCCAACGGCGGCGAGTTGCTGCGGCCGCGAATCGTGGATCGGGTTCTGGACACCAGCGGCCAGGTGACGTGGCAGGGCAGCCGGCAGGTCGTCCGCCGCGTGATCACCCCCCGCACCAGCCAGCAGATTCTGGAAGTGATGGCCGGCGTGGTCGATGCCGACTACGGCACGGGCAAGAAGGCACGGATGCAGAATTGGACGAGCTTCGGCAAGACGGGCACGGCCCAGATCCCCGGCGGCCGCGCCGGCTACCAGGAGGGCGCGTACACGGGCACGTTCATCGGCGGCGCTCCGGTGAACAACCCGCGGGCGATCTGCCTGGTGTCTGTATACTGGCCCAAGAGGTCGATCGGGTACTATGGCGGCACGGTGGCCGCCCCGGCGGTGAAAGAAGTCCTGGAGCAGACGATGGCCTACTTCGACGTCCCGCCGGACCGGACGGAAGAAGTAGCCTCGCGGGAATAGAGTACAACATGCTTTTTACGGAGCTGCTTGCAGCCTCTGCGCTGCGTCCGCGAGCAATGGCAGGCGACGCGTTGGTGACGCACGTCGTGGCCGACTCGCGCCGATGCAAGGCCGGGACGTGCTTCGTGGCGACGCGAGGCAGCGAAAAGGACGGCCACGCGTTCATCCCGGCGGCCCTGGCGGCCGGGGCCTCGGCCGTGGTCTGCCAGGACCCTTCGGCCGTGCCCGCGGGGGTCCCGGTGGCCGTGATCGATGCCGATCCCCGCGCCGTGGGCGTGCTGGCGCAGGCGTGCCTGGGTTGGCCCTCGCGCAAGCTGGCGAACATCGGCATCACCGGCACCAAGGGCAAGACGACAATCACCTACCTCATCCGCTCGATCCTCCAGGCCGCCGGCCGCCCGTCGGGGCTGATCGGCACGATCCACTGCCAGACCGGCAAACGAACGATCGAGTCCAGCAACACCAGCCCGGGCCCGGCCGACCTGGCCGAGTACCAGGCCGAGATGGTCGAAGCGGGCCTGACGCACATGGTGATGGAGGTCTCGTCGCACGCCCTGCACCAGCACCGCGTCGCCGGCGTCGATTTCCGCGTGGGCGTCTTCACCAACCTCACCGGCGACCACATGGATTACCACAAGACCGAGGAGAACTATTTCGCGGCCAAGCGAATGCTCTTCGAGTCGCTGGCGCCCTACGCCGCCGCCGTCATCAACACCGACGACCCTCACGGGCCGCAGATCGAGCCCGCCACGCGGGCCCTGATCTATCGCTACGGCATCGATAGCGATGCACAACTGCGGGCCGAGATCCGCCGCATGGACTTCACCGGCACCGAGTTTGTCCTGCACGCCGGCGGGCGGGCGATCCCCGTCCGCACGCCCCTGATGGGCCGTCACAACGTGTACAACTGCCTCGCCGCCGCCGGCGCGTGTTTCGCCCTGGGCGTCCCGATGGATACGATCGTCGCTTCGCTCTCTGCCGTCACCCGCGTGCCCGGCCGTCTCGAGCGGGTGCCCGTCGAGGCGCCGTACCAGGCCTTCGTCGACTACGCCCACACCGACGACTCGCTGGCCAACGTGCTCCGCTCGATGGTGCACGTCAAGGCCGCCGGCCGCGTGCTGGTGGTGTTCGGCTGCGGCGGCAATCGCGACTCGACCAAGCGCCCCCGCATGGCCCGCGTGGCCGAGCAACTCGCCGACCGCGTCTTCGTGACCTCGGACAACCCGCGGAAGGAAGATCCACAGGCGATCCTCGATCAGATCGTCGCCGGGTTCACGCCCGCCGGCCGTCAGCGGGCGGTCGTGGAGATCGACCGCCGCAAGGCCATCGAGCTTGCCGTTGCCGAGGCCCGCTCGGGCGACATCCTTCTCATCGCCGGCAAGGGCCACGAGAACTACCAGATCGTCGGCGAGACCAAGCACCACTTTGATGACATCGAGGTCGCATCCGAGGCGATGCGGCGTCGCGAGGGACGTTCATGAAGCCGCTCACCTGCGAGGAAATCCGCCAGGCCGTTCACGGTCGCTGGGTTCGCAAGGGTCCGTCCAAATCCATCACCGGCGTCAGCACCGACAGCCGCAAGATCAGCCCCGGCGATCTCTTCATCGCCATCAAGGGCGAGCGTTTCGACGGGCACGAGTACCTCGACGCCTGCGGCCGCGCGGGCTGCACCGCCGCCATCGTCAACGCGTCGTGGAAGCTGCTGCCGGCCGATGAGTCGCTGTTCCCCGGCGGGATCATCGCGGTGGAGGACACAATCAAGGCGTTGGGGGCCCTGGGCGGCTATTACCGCAAGCAGATCGCCGCCCGCGTGGTGGCCGTCACCGGTTCCAACGGCAAGACGACGACCAAGCGGATGATCGACCACGTACTGGCGTCGCGCCTGACGGGGACGGCCAGCCCCAAGAGCTTCAACAACAACATCGGCGTGCCGCTGACGTTGCTGGCCGTGAAGCCCAAGGACGACTACGTCATCTGCGAGGTCGGCACCAATGCCCCGGGCGAGATCGCCGAATTGGCCGCCATCTGCCGGCCTGACATCGCGGTGATCACCTCGGTGGGGCCCACCCACCTGGAGAAACTGGGCTCGGTGGAGAAGGTGGCGCTGGAGAAGGCGGCCCTGCTGGGTCCCATGAGCGCCGATGACGTGGCGATCGTCAGCCACGAGGCTCCGCACCTGGAGCGGGCGCTGCGCAACTACGCGCCGCGCCGGATCCGCTTCGGGGCCGACGACCAGTGCGAACTGAGGCTGACCGCGTATGAGGCCACCCCCGAAGGCTGCCGCTTCCGCGTGAACGACTTCCTGCCCGTGACGCTGCCCATGCCCGGCCGCCACAACGCGATGAACGCCATGGCGGCCATCGCGGTGGCGCAGCGGTTCAACCTGACGCTGCAGCAGGCGGCCGAGGCGCTGGCGACGTTCCCCGGCACCGAGATGCGCCTGGAGACAATCCAGGCGGGCCCCGTCACCCTCATCAACGACAGCTACAACGCCAACCCCGCCAGCGTGGCCGCCGCCGCCGACGTGCTGGCCGAGCGCCCCGCCGCCCGCCGGGTGATCATTCTGGGCGACATGCGCGAGCTGGGCGCCGACAGCCAGGCCCTGCACACGCAGACGGGCGAGACGGTGGGCCGGCGCGGCGTCGATTTGCTCATTGGCGTCGGCGAGATGGGTCGATATATCGCGGTGGGCGCAACGGGCGTCGGCGTCGCGGCGGAGTCGTTCGAAACCGTCGAGGCCGCCGCCGCGGCCGTGCCCTCGCTGCTGCGCGCCGGCGACGTGGTGCTGATCAAGGGCTCGCGCGCCATGGCCATGGAACGATTGATCGCTCCGATCCGCGCCGCGTTCGGCGCCTCGGAGTCCCGAGTGTAAAGAATGATCCTGTACCTGCTAAACCTGTTCAACATCAAGGGCACGCACCTGATCCTCCGCGTCTCGGGGGCGGCGGTGCTGAGCTTCATCATCGTCATGGTGCTGGCGCCGCGGATGATCCGCTACCTGCTGCTCAAGAAGATCGGCGACCTGCCGAACTTCGACCACGCCAACCTCAACGAACTCACGCGCCACAAATCCAATACGCCCACCATGGGCGGCACGCTGATCGTCATCGCGATCTTCGTCTCCACCATGCTCTTCGGAAACATCGGCGGGAACAACTACGTCCGCATGTCGATGCTGGCCCTGGTCTGGCTGGGGGCGCTGGGGGCGGCCGACGACTGGATCAAACTCCGTCGCCACGCCGGCAAGACCTCGCGCGACGGCCTCAAGAGTTGGGAAAAGCTCCTGTTCCAGATCGGGCTGTCGGTGCTGCTGGGCGTCTATACCTACCACGCGGGGGACAAGAGCAGCATCAACGGCATCAACCCCGCCCACAGCTTCTACTTCCCGTTTACGACGCGCAGCATTGAACTGTCGCCGCTGGCCTACACGGTGATTATGGTGATCACCATGGTGGGCTTCTCCAACGCCGTCAACCTCACCGACGGCATGGACGGCCTGGCCACCGGCTGCACGATCATCGTCAGCCTGGTGCTGCTGCTGATGGCCGAGATCGTGGGCGTGGTGCAGTACTGCAACCTGCTGAGCCTGCTGCCGGTGCCGGTGGTGGGGTCGGCCGAGATGACGGTGGTGTGTGCATCGATGATCGGCGCGTGCCTGGGCTTCCTGTGGTACAACGCCGCGCCGGCGCAGGTTTTCATGGGCGACACGGGCTCGCTGCCGCTGGGCGGGCTGATGGGGTACATCGCGGTGGTCACGCGGCAGGAACTGCTGCTGGTGCTCGCCGGCGGCGTGTTCGTCATGGAGGCCATGAGCGTGATGCTCCAGGTGGGATACTTCAAGCTGACCAAGCCCGGCAAGGGAATGCAGGGCAAGCGTCTGTTCCGCTGCGCGCCGCTGCACCATCACTTCCACCTCGGCGGCTGGGCCGAGACGAAGGTTGTGATCCGCTTCTGGGTGCTCAGCATCCTGTTTGCGGCCCTGGCGCTGGCGACGTTGAAACTTCGTTAGGATGTGTCCACGCACCTGCCGAAAGGCAGGTTGCACCAGTTACACGAAGAAGAAAGAAGGAAAAGAAAGAAACCAAAAGAGCGGGCCATGCCATCGCATCGCCGGCCTTTCCTTCTTTTTCGTGAAATTCGTGTAACCTGCCTGCCTGCCGGCAGGTTCGTGGACAGTGACTTGGAACCACGGAAGGTGATGCAAATGGCACAGATGCCGAAGATGGTCCGCCTGCCCCTGCGTGAGAACTTCACGGGGCAGTGGATCGTGCTGGTGAGCCTGGCGCTGCTGGCGATGGGCGTGGTGATGGTTCACAGCGCCCTGGGTTCGGTGGCGCACATCGACGAGGCCAAGCACAAGTGGTACAACGACGTTGATCTTCGCCACACGATGTACGCGATCATCGCCGCTGTGGCCATGATGACGCTCTGGCGGGTGAATGTCTATCGGCTGCAGGCGGCCGAGGGTTTCCAGATGCGGTCGGCGCTGCTGCTGGGCATATCGCTTACGCTGGGCGTGCTGGTGTTTGTCCCGGGCGTCGGGTACTCGGTGGGCGGGTTCTACCGCTGGATCCGCATCGGCCAACTCAGCTTTCAGCCGTCGGAGTTGATCAAGCTCACGCTGGTGATCTTCCTGGCGGCGTGGCTCACCCGCCCGGGCGTGAATGTCCGCAGCCCTTTCAAGACCTTCGTTCCGGCCTTGCTGCTGATCTCCGCGTGCATGGGCCTGGTCATCACGCAGGACTTCGGCACGGCGATGCTCATCGCCATCTCCGCGGGCGTAACCCTGCTGCTGGCGGGCGTGCCGTGGTACTACCTGATCTCTCTGGTGGGGGCCGCCGGCGCGGGCTTCTACTTCTTCGTCTTCCTGAGCCCCTATCGCTGGGGCCGCGTCATGGCGATGTTCGACCCGATGTCGCCCACCAACAAGGCCGCCTACCAGGCGAAGGAATCGCTGCTGGCGATCGCCAACGGCGGCTGGTGGGGCATGGGCATCGGCAACGGGATGATCAAGCAGGGCTTCCTGCCCGAGGACAGCACCGACTTCATCTTCTCGGTCTTCTGCGAGGAGTGGGGCGTCCGCGGCGCCTTCCTGCTCATGAGCATGTTCCTGGTCTGGATGCTCCTGTGCCGCCGCGCCGCCCTGCGGGCCCAGAACCCGTTCGGCCGCGTGCTGGCGGGGTCGTTGGGCTTCCTGATCGCGCTGCAGGCAGTGCTGCACATCGGCGTAGACCTGGTCGTCCTGCCCCCCAAGGGACTGGGCCTGCCTTTCGTCTCCGCCGGCGGCACGTCGCTGATCATCATGGCCGCGGCCACGTCGCTGATCGTCTCGGTCACCAGCCGGCGAACCGAAGGCGAGATGATCGCACCCGCCGCAGAGCCTGCAACCGGCGAAGGCCGCCACCCGTCGATGACGGCTGACAGAGCACCAGGCTGATGCCGTAAAGCCTCAGTCGTCACCTAAACATCCTTCTGGAACATGAAGAGGAAGAAAATGTCGGCACGATTTCCGCACATCGTTGGTTTGGTTTCCGCCCCGCACACGGCCATGCACGCCGATGGCTCGCTCAATCTGGGCTTGATCGAAAAGCAGGCCGCCACGCTCGCCTCCGCCGGCGTCGTCGGGGCGTTCGTCTGCGGCACCACCGGCGAGGGGCAAAGCCTCACCACCGGCGAGCGGATGCAGATCGCTCAGCGGTGGCGCGACGTCGCCGGCAAGGACCTCAAGGTCATCGTGCACATCGGTCACACCAGCCTGGCCGAGGCCAAGGGGCTCGCCGCCCACGCCCAGAAGATCGGCGCCGATGCCCTGGGGACGCTGCCGCCATTCTTCTTTAAACCCGGCGTGAATGAACTCGTCACCTTCTGCGCCGAACTGGCCGCGGCCGCCCCGAAACTGCCGTTCTATTACTACCACATCCCGTCGATGACGGGCGTGAACGTGAAGGTGTGCGACTTCCTGTCTGCTGCCGCAGACAGGATCCCCACGCTGGCCGGCGCGAAGTTCACGTTCGAGGATCTGATGGACTTTGCCCGCTGCCTCCGCATGCAGGACGGGCGGTTCGACATGCTCTTCGGCCGCGACGAGGTCCTGCTGGCCGGCCTGTCCCTGGGCGCCAAGGGCGCCGTGGGCAGCACGTACAACTACGCCGCCGCCTTGTACCTGGACATCATCAAGGCATTCGCCGCCGGCGACATGGCCCGCGCGCAGGCCCAGCAGGCCCGCTCGATCGACTTCATCCAGGTGCTCATCAAGTACGGCGGCACGCGGGCGTCCAAGGCCATGATGAAGATGACCGGCATCGACTGCGGGCCCGTCCGCTCGCCGCTGGCCCCCGTCAGCGACGCCGAATACCACAGCATGCAGGCCGACTTGGAGAAGGTGGGCTTCTTCGAGTATTGCACGAAGGCATAGACGGACCGTGAGGGCCTTCGGGCACCCGCCGCCCAAGCCGGAGAGTCCGCTCCCCAATACCATCGAGGTGGAAACCATGCAGAAGTTCACCGTTTGCCGCGACGACCAGTGGTATCTCGCCTGGCCGGACATCGCGCTGATGCCCTCGGGCAAGCTCGTTTGCATCTTCTCGGAGTGCACGCACCATGGCGACCGCAGCTACACGCGGTTCATGCTGTGCGACTCGCACGACCGCGGCAGGACGTGGACGCCCAAGCGCCCACTGAGCGAGCCGCTGCACAAGGCCCAGCCCGCCGACGCGTTCTGGAACTGCGCCCGCCTGGCCCTGCTCTCCGACGGCAGGCTGGCGGCCGTGGGCGACCGCGTCGCCGGGCGCGACGAGGGCAACCTCGGCGGCCAGCAGGAGAATTTCCTGTGGTTCAGCCGCGACGAGGGTGCCACGTGGGAAGGCCCCATCGCCACGCCCGTCGTCGGCATCGTGCCCGACAAGCTCATCGAACTGAAGCACGGCCCGCACGCCGGCCGCTGGGTCCTCAGCGCCCACACGATCATGGGCACGAAGGAAAAGCCTCTGTGGCACGAGCGGTGCTGGCTGAGCGACGACAAGGGCAAGACGTGGCAGGGGCCCAATATCATCGCCATGGTCGAGGGCCTCAAGCTGTGCGAGGGCAGCGTGATGCAACTGCCCACGGGCGAGTTGGTCTGCTTCATGCGTGAGAACTCCGGCCTGGGGCTGGACTGCTTCAAGTCCATCAGCCTCGACGGCGGCCTGACGTGGGAAGGGCCCTATAACTTTCCGTTGCCCGGGTGTCATCGGCCGGTGGCCGGTATGCTGCAGGATGGCAGCGTGCTGATCACCCATCGCTTCATGCAGGGCGGCAAGGGTTGGGTGGGCTTCTGGACCCAGAACTTTTTCGCCGCCCTCACCGACGCGACCTCCTGCCTTGCCCGCGACCGCGGCGCGTGGGCCCGCATCCTGCCGGTCGACTACGACCGCAATCCCAAGAGCGACACCGGCTACAGCGGCTGGGTGCAGTTCGACGACGGCGAGATCTACGTGGTGAACTACATCCTCGATGATTGGCCCCGCGGCCAGATCCGAGGCTATTCGCTCCGCGACAGCGACTTCTACTACCGAGCCTGATGCGGTGCCATCTGGTGTCTTGGGTGCCATGCCGAAGTGTCGCCCGAAGGGCGACGCGCCGGCATGTTCGGCGAGACGAGAGGAATCAGTGTCCAACAACGTATACATCTTCGCCGGCGGCGGCACGGGCGGGCATCTCTATCCCGGCCTGGCCGTGGCCGAGCAGATCCTGAAGCTCCAACCGGGCGCCACAATCGTCTTCGCATGCTCCAACCGCGCGATCGACCGTCGCATCCTTGACCCGCTGCCGTACGCGATCGTGCCGCAGGCGGTGCGCCCGGTGCCCAGATCGCCCATGCAGCTTTGGCCGTTCCTCAAGGCATGGGTGCAGTCGGCCCGCCAGGCCCGCGACATGGTCCACGACCTCAAACCCCAGGCTGTGCTGGGGCTGGGCGGTTTTGCCGCCGCCCCGCTGGTGAAGCAGGCCGCAAAGGCGGGCATCCGCCGCGGGTTCCTCAATCCCGACGCCGTCCCCGGCCGTGCGAACCAGTACCTTGCCAGGCTCAGCCAGGCCATCTTCACGCAGTTCGCCTCGACGACCGATTGCTTCGCCCCGGCCGTGCGCGACCGCGTCCGTCCCGTCGGCTGCCCCGTCCGCGCGGCCTTCGGCGGGGCCAGCCGCGATGAGGCCATCGCACACTTCAAGCTCCGCGCGGATCGCAAGACGCTGCTCGTGCTGGGCGGCAGTCTGGGCGCGGCATCGCTGAACGACGCGCTCGTGGCCTTGGGCGGCGACCTGGACGCCCTGGCCGATCGGTGGCAGGTGCTGCACATCGCCGGGCCGGAGAAGTATGCACAGATCGCCCAGGCGCACGTGGGGCGGAAGATCGCCGTGACGTGCATCGAGTACTGCCATCGCATGGAGCTCGCGTTTGCCGCAGCCGACCTGGCCTTGTGCCGCGGCGGGGCGGGGACGATTGCCGAGATCTACGCCACGGGCACGCCGGCCGTGATCCTTCCGTATCCCTATCACGCCGACCAGCAGCAGCGGCTCAACGCCCAGCCGCTGGTCGCCGCCGGCGCCGGCCTGGTGGTCGAGGACAAGGTCGATGCCGCCGCCAACGCCGCCGCCCTGCGCACCACGCTGCTTCCGCTGATGCTGGAGGATTCCCGACTCTCCTCCGCTCGCGCCGCCGCTCAAAGAATCGCCCGCCCCCACGCCGCGCTGGACGTGGCGCAGTGGATGGTGAGTTGACCTTTTGGAGTGCGGCGGCAGAGCGCTCGCGGAGCGAGGCGCTGACGCCGCTGTGGATTTTGCGGCCGCCGCGCCATCGGTGCCCTGAGGATCGGTGGCGCCATCATCCAAAACGGCGTCGTTTCCGCCGCACGCCATGGCGCCGCGTTTCGGCAGGAGATCGGCCCGGAGGCCGCGGATAGAAAAAGTCGTGAAAATTCTCATCGTCCGCGGATTTGGCTAATCAATTGATTTGCCGCGTGGCGATATGATCAGTGAAGGACTGTCGTTTTATTGAGATGCGAGGCGTCTTTGTCGCCTTCGCCGCGGCATGCGCGGGCGAGGGGCAGGGATTTGACATCAAAGGTACGGAAAGCTTACGATGCCTGACGGTATGGAGACCAAAAAGGATATCGTGTTCACCCCCGAGGCGGTCAGCAATCGCTGGACGGGCAAGAGAGTGCACCTCATCGGCATCGGCGGCTCGGGCATGAGGGCCCTGGCTGGCATGCTGGTCGATTGCGGCGCGGTAGTCACCGGGTCCGATCAGTCGGCCGGCGGCATCGCCGACCGCATCGCCAAGCTCGGCATCGCCGTGGCGATCGGCCAGAAGCCCGACAACATCCCCGTCGCCTGCGACCTCGTCGTGTACTCCGCGGCCATCGCGGCCCAGAACCCCGAGCTGCTGGGGGCCAGGGAACGCGGGCTGGAGGTGCTCAAGTACAGCCAGATGATCGGCCGCCTGATGGACGACCGCATGGGGGTCGCCATCGCGGGCACGCATGGCAAGAGCACGACGACGGGAATGGTTTCGTACGTGCTGAACGCCGCGGGCATGTGCCCCAGCTTCATCGTGGGCGCCACCGTGCCGCAGCTGGGCGGGCCCAGCGGGGCGGGCTCGGGCAAGCACTTCGTCGTCGAGGCGTGCGAGTTCGACCGCAGCTTCCTGAACTACCGCCCGCACCTGGCGACCATCCTGAACATCGACGAGGACCACCTCGACTGCTACCAGGACCTCGACGCCATCGTCGAGGCCTTCCGCGCGTTTGCCTCGCAGGTCGATCCCGGCGGGGTGCTGATTGCACACGGCGAGGACCGCGACGTGGCCAAGGCCGTCGCCGGCGCCCGATGCGAGGTGGAGACCTTCGGCCTGGCCGACGACTGCACGTGGCGGGCGACGAACCTCGCCCCCCAGAAAGGCCGCTACCAGGTCAACATCCTGTATAACAATCGCCCCTTCGCCACGCTGGCGGTGCCGCTGCCGGGCCTGCACAACGTCTACAATTCGCTGGCGGCCGTGGCGATCCTGTATCACAGCGGCGTCGAGGCGTCCAAAATCGCCCAGCTCCTGGGCCAGTTCACCGGCACGTACCGGCGGATGACGCTCAAGGGGCAGGTGGGCGGGGTGACGGTGGTGGACGATTACGCGCACCACCCCACGGAGATCCAGACGACGCTGCGGGCCATTCGCGAATACTACGAGCCCAAGAGGCTGTTCTGCATCTTTCAGCCTCACCAGCACAGCCGCACGCGTTTCCTGCTGAAGGACTTCGCCCGCAGTTTCGGCGAATGCCACGAAGTGATCCTGCCCGATATCTATTTTGTGCGGGACAGCGCGCTGGAAAAGGATTACATTTCGTCGCAGGATCTGGTGGCACAAATCCGCCTCAATGGCGGGCACGCGATCTACCTGAAGACATTCGACGATATCCTCGAGCACCTCAAGTCACAGCTGCAGGCGGGCGACCTGCTGGTGACGATGGGGGCCGGGAACATCTGGGAAGTGGCCGATGAAACTGTTCGCTGGCTTGGAACCAATCGTTCGAACTGACGAACCGCTGTCAGAGCATACCTGGCTCGGGATCGGCGGTCCGGCGACGTACTTCGTGCAGCCTCGCACGATGGATGAGCTGGCCGCTGTCGTCAAGCGCTGCCGCGAGAACGAGGTCCCCCTGCACGTCCTGGGCGGCGGGGCGAACCTGCTGGTCGACGACTCCGGCGTCAAGGGCGCCGTCGTTCACCTCGGCCAGGGCGAGTTCAAAGAGACGGCGATGATCGAAGGCGGCGTGCGCGCCGCCGCCGGCGCCGACATGGGCAAGCTGGTCCTCCGCTGCGTGCGCGAGGGCTTCAGCGGCCTCGAAGGCCTCACCGGCATCCCCGGCAGCGTCGGCGGATGCGTCCGGATGAACGCCGGCGGCGCCTTCGGCGACATCGGCAACGCCGTCGAGAGCGTCACCGTCATGAACGACGACGGCGAGGTCTTCACCCGCAGCCGCGACGACCTGGCCTTCGCCTATCGCTCCACCAACATCACCGCGAAGTTTATCGTCGGCGCCGAGTTCAAGCTCGCCGAGGATGACCCGCACCGCATTCTCAAGCAGGTCAAGCAGATCTGGATCTACAAGAAGAACACGCAGCCGCTGGCCACGCGGTCGGCCGGGTGCATCTTCAAGAATCCCCGCGGCCTGTCGGCCGGGGCGTTGATCGACAAGGCCGGGCTCAAGGGCAAGCGCGTGGGCGGGGCGTTCGTGTCGCAGAAGCACGCGAACTTCATCATCGCCGATGGGGGCGCCAAGGCCTCCGACTTCCTGAAGCTGATCAACATCATCCGCGAGACGGTCTACAAGAAGTTTGAAGTGTATCTCGAGTTGGAGATCGAGGTCTGGTGAGGCGGCGAATCGTGCCGGGCGGCCTTCCCAGGCTGCGACCGAGACGCTGCGCGAGGTAAGACATGAATACTCCGGCCATGGATGGCATCAAGGAAAGACCAAGGACGATCCGCGTGCCCAGTCTGACTGGGCAGGCACAGCCACGGAAGGCGAAGCAGGTGTTGGACGTAACGGTTCTCATGGGCGGCCCCTCGACCGAACGCGAAGTCTCCCTCGTCAGCGGCAACGCAATCGCCGACGCCCTGGAGCGGCTGGGACACAAGGTGACCCGGGCCGACATCACCCCTGAAAATACCTCCGCCCTGGACCGCGCGGGCGCCGACGTGGTGTTCATCGCCATGCACGGCAAGTTCGGCGAGTCCGGCGATGTGCAGGACCTATGCGAGAGTCGCGGGCTGCGCTACACCGGCTGCGGCCCAACGGCCAGCCGGCTGGGCATCGACAAGCACGCGTCCAAGGTGGCCTGGCGCCAGGCGGGGCTGATCACGGCCGACTGGGCCACGATCGACGCCTCGCACACGCCGGCCATGCGGGCCAAGCTGCTGTCGCCCATTCCTCTGCCCTCGGTGATCAAGCCCGTCGACGGCGGGTCGAGCGTCGATCTCACGATCGCCCGCGACGCCGCCACGCGCGACGCCGCCATTGACGGCCTGCTGGCCAAGTACGGGCAGGCAATGGTGGAGCAGTTCATCGCCGGGCGCGAGCTGACGGTGGGCATCGTCGGGGAGACGGTGCTGCCGATCATCCAGATCGTGCCCGCGCGGGAGTATTACGACTACACGGCCAAGTACGCCGACGGCGCCGGCACGGAGTACCGCTTCGACCACGGGCTCGATGAGGGACTGGCGCTGGCGATTCAGCAGGCGGCCCTGCAGGCATACCAGTGCCTGGGCTGCCGCGACATGTCGCGCGTCGACTTCATCCTGGCCGACAACGGCGTGCCCTATGTCCTGGAGATCAACACGATCCCGGGCTTCACCAGCCATTCGCTGCTGCCCAAGGCCGCGGCGAAGGCGGGCGTGAGCTTCGACCAGCTGGTGGAACGAATCGTCAACATGGCCATGGCGCGGTGATTTACGCGGCGAGCTTCGCATGTCGCCGCCCAGAGGTTAGAGAATGTCTCGAAAGAAGAAGAACAAGGAACGCAAGCAGGCTCCGCGCGGGGCGAGTTCGCCGCGGCGCGAACTGGGCCGCCGCGTCGGCCGGGCGATGATCTGGCTCGTCGGCGCGGTGCTGTTCGCCGGCGGCACGGCCTTTGGGCTCAAGCAGCTGGAGCACAAGGTGCTCACGCCGCCGCCCGCGGCCACCAAGGCGCCCATGGGCGTCAAGGTCAAGCTCGTGGACCTGCCCCCGTGGATGCCCAACAGCCTGGCCGCTCACATCGCCACCTCGCTGACGCCGGCCTCGGCGGATTTTCACGACCTCGCCCTGGTCGAGAACATTCACGCGATGGCCGTGAAGAACCCGTGGATCGTCCGCGCCCGCGTGCAGAAGCAGTACACGAATGATCCCCTTGTGGGCCTGGTGGAAGTGCAGGCCGACTACCGCATGCCCGTCGCCCGCGTGCTGATGAAGGATGGCCGCAGCTTCGGCTATGTCGACGCCGATGGCTTCCGCCTGCCCGATGACGCGAACCAGCCGGGCGTGCCCACGTGGGCCGTCACCGGCAACACCGGCGGCAAGAACCGCCGCGTGTTCTACTGCGACAAGAGCGAGGCCCCGCCGGGCGCCGAGATCTGCCGCGCCCACTACATCACCGTCGAGGGCGTGCTGGCCCCGCCGCCGCCCCCGGGACAGAAGTGGGAAGGCGAAGACCTCGCCGACGGCCTCAAGCTCGTGCAGATGCTCCGCAAACGCAGGTACTGCGACCAGATCGCCACCGTCGACGTCCGCAACCACAACGGCCGCGTGTGCCCCAACAGCCGCGAGCCGCAGATCCGCATGTACGCCCTGACCTCCGACGGCGAGAAGACCGACATTCGCTTCGGCCGCTTCCCCATGCCCGAGGGCGATTACATCGTCACGCCCGAGCGACGCATGCAGTACCTCGATGAGTACGTGAACCATCACGGCGGCCTGGCCGGTCACAATGAATGGATCGACCTCCGCTACGACCAGCTGCATGTCAGCAACAACTGAGCCCAACCCCGGCCGCAGCACCCATGCCTGGAGCGCCGTATGGCGCCCCGGGGCCCTCGTCTATCTGGCGATGCTCCTGGGCGGCCTGGCCGCGGGCCTCTGGCCACAGTACATCTACCCCGCCCAGCGCAACCACCCCGTGCCTCTGCCCGCCCTGCAATGCCTGATCGCCGCGCAGGCGGCATTCTTCATCCTGGTGTTCCCGCTGTTCCTGCGCCGCAGCGCCAGCCCTGGTGCCGGAGATGCCAGCGGTGCGGTCACGGCGATAGCAGGACCGCATGGTCCTGGCTGCTGGTGCCGGTATCTCGCGGCGGCCGCCGCCCAGACGATCGTCCTCGTTGTGATAGCGGCGCCGTTTTACGTCTTGGCCGCATATCTTGCCGATGCCACGGCGACGGACGTGCTGAGGGCGGTGGTTTACATCGTTTCCATCTGCCCGCTGGCGTGGTGGGGCGGCTGGGCCCTCGCCCGCAGCGGCGGGGCGGTCACGGCAGCCTTGCTGGTGCTGCTGACGGCGGGCCTGGGCCTACCGGCCGCATGGTACATCGCCCGCGACTTCTTCAACTCTTCCGCCGCCGCCACGCTGTGGCGCATCGCCCCGGCGCTGGAGGCGTGGAACGCCGCCGCCTCGCGGAGCGAAGGGCTCCTGCCCGTCCCCGCGTGGCCGGTCATCGTCTTTCCCATCGTCGCCTGCGTGCTCGCCTTGGTCTGCCGCTTGTTCCGCGGCCGGGCCTGACCCTGCGTACAGAGGATATCACTTCCTCACCGGCACGAGGCGGAGGAGGCGGTCGTCGTCGGCGGCGGGCGAGCCGCGGCCGTCGCGGTTGGAGGTGGTGATGTAGAGGCTGCCGTCGGGGCCGGTGGCGACGGCGCGGAGGCGGCCAAACTGATTCTTCAGCGTCTCCTGCAGGTCGACAATCTTGGAGGGGTCCTTCTCGTCGAAGGTCACGCACATCAGCGACTGCCCCCGCAGGTTTGCGAAGAACAGGCGGTTCTTCCATCGCGGGAACTTGTCGCCCGTGTAGAACGCGGCGCCGGCCGGCGCGATCGCCGGTTCGCCCCAGTACTTCAGCGGCGCGACGAAGTCGCTTTCGCCTCCGTCGCCATGGTGGTGCAGCGGCCAGCCGTAGTTGCCCCCCTTGCGAATGAGGTTGAGCTCGTCACCGCCGCTCCAGGGCTCCACGCCGCGCGACGGGCCATGCTCGGTGGCGTACAGCTGTCCGGTCACGGGATGCCAATCAAAGCCCTGGCAGTTGCGGTGCCCCAGCGACCAGATGAGCGAGTTGGGCATCGGGTTGTCCGCCGGCACGTTTCCGTCTTTGTCCATCCGCAGGAACTTGCCCGCAAGGCTCTCGGTCTTCTGCGCCAGGTCCCGCTGGGTTGCGTCGCCGGTGGAGGCGTAGAGCATGCCATCGGGCCCGAACCGCAGCGGCAGCCCGTCGTGGTAATCGCTGGCCGGCAGGTTGTCCACGAGCACCTTGGGGGCCGTCAGCTTGCCGTCGAGATGGAAGCGGGTGATGACGTTCTTGAGCTTGCCATCGGCGCCGTGCGTGGTGTAGCTGAGATAGATGAAACGGTCGGTGTCGAACTGCGGCGACAGCGCCACCGACATCAGCCCATGCTCGCCCGAGGCGGCCACGGCCGGAACGTCGGCGAAGTCGATGAGCGTCTTGTCCTCGGCGTCGATCGTCGAAAGCCTGCCGCCGCGTTCGGTGATGATGATCCAACCGCCGGGGGTCCACGTCACCGCCCACGGCACCTTGAGGCTCCTGGCCGCCGTAAGCACGGTGAACTGCTCTCCGAGCAGCTCATACACCTGCCCCGGCTGCGCCTGGGGCGGCGGGTCGATAGTGCCTTCACAACCCAGGGTTACGAGGGACAGCGACAGCGGCACCAGGAACGACAGGACGCGGTGGAACATGGCGGCTCCTTGTGATCGCCCACGACACGGCTGCGAAATGATTGCCTCCGTGTCGTGCGGGCGGTTAAATGGGGCATCGGAGAATGATATGCACGTGGTGTTCATACGACATGCCTCAGCTGAGGCCAGCGCTGATGGCGGCGACGCGAAGCGTCCCTTGACCAAGCACGGCAAGGGCGAGGCGAACGCCACGGCCCGGGCTATCAAGCGGCTGGGCGTGCGGCTGGACATCGTGATCTCCAGCCCGCTGGTGCGAGCGGTCCAGACGGCGGAGATCGTCGCCAAGGTGCACAAGGGGGCCGCGGTGGTTGCCGATGACAGCCTCGCCCCGCCCGCCGATGCGGTGGCCGTGGCCCGCCGCCTGCGCGAACTGCAGCAGGAGGGCGTCAGCGCGGTGGCACTGGTGGGGCACCTGCCCAGCCTTGACGAATGCCTCGCCCGCGTTGCAGCCGGCGTGCATAGCATCGGGACGTCCTTCTCCAAGGCCGGCGCCGCGTGCGTGGTGCTCGGCGCCGACGCGGCCAACGGCAAGGCCGAGTTGCTCTGGTATCTCCATCGCAAGCACCTGGCCATGCTGGCCGCAGCGGATTAATCGGGCGGTCGGCGTTTTCCGCCGCCGTGCCATTTCAACGAAGGGCCAAAAGGCTCTACGAGAGGAACCGACCATGGATTGCCTTCAGAAGAAGAACGCCGAAAACTGCACTTGTAGCGCGACCTCCTGCAGCCGCCGCGGCGCGTGCTGCGCGTGCCTGGCCCATCACCTCAAGCAGAAGCAACTGCCCGGCTGCTGCTTCCCGCCCGAGGCCGAGAAGACATTCGACCGCAGCTTCGCCAATTTCGCCAAGTCGTGGAAGCTGTAGTGAGCGAGCCTCGCAGGTTTCGATTCTTCGCCGAGACCCTGCCCCTCCAGGCGGGGGCTGCCATCCCGCTGAGCGTGGAGGAGGCGCACCACGCCCTTCACGTGCTGCGGCTGAGAGAGGGCGAGGCGGCGGAATTATCCGACGGCCGCGGCGGGCGATGTCGCGGCCACGTGTTCCCAGGCAAGAAGGGGGCGGTGTCGATCATCATCGACGAAGTGCTGCCGTCCCAGCCGCGACGGGCGCCGGCGGTGCACCTCGCCTTCGCCGTGCCCAAGGGCAAGCGGCTTGACTGGCTGCTGGAGAAGGCGACCGAGCTGGCGGCGGCGTCGCTGCAGCCGGTGCTGTTTGAGCGCAGCGTTGCCGGTGGCGACGAGCTTTCGGAGAACAAGCGGTCTCGCTGGCTGGGGCACTGCGTGGCGGCGGCCAAGCAGAGCGGGCTCAATCACCTGCCGGAGATCCACGAGCCGGTGCCGCTGGGAGATTACATTGCCGGTTTCAGGGGGCTGGGCCTCTTCGGCGACCTGGGCCCCGGCGCTGTCACCGTTCCTGAGGCGCTGGCCGGCGGGGCGGCGGACATCACGGTGCTGGTCGGCCCCGAGGGCGGCCTGAGCGATGGCGAACGCGATGCCATACTGGCCGCCGGCTTTCGCGGTGCGCGACTGGGGCGAACCACGCTACGAGTCGAGACTGCCGCGGTGGCCTTGCTCGCGGCGGTGACCGCCCAGTGCGGCAGCGACGCCTGAGCATAACTCGATAGGGTGGCGGCCTGGGAAGGCCACCACCCACGAGCTTGCATCAGGGCGGCGGCCTGGATGGCCGCCACCCATTTCTGCGTGAACTCGACACTCTACATCACGCCGCTCTTCTGTCGTTGCTGGAGGTGAAGTGTTCCTTGTCCCACTTCTCCAGCTTGCGGGCGGCCAGTTCGCGCCCGCCGATGCCGAACGCAATGGCCGCGGCGACGGCGATGGCGCCCATCGCCAGGCCGAACGCCAGCGTGATGATCTCGTTGCCGATGCCCATCTGCCGCAGCGCCACCGCACCGGCCAGCACGATGATCGATGCCTTGGTGACGATGGCGAGATTGCGGGCGTTGCGGTACTCGCGAGAGCGCACGACCCGGGCGGCAAGTTCCGCCAGGTACACGCCGATCCCGAACACCACCAGCCCCAGCGCCACGCGGCCCAGCAGCACCATGAAATCAGTCACCAGCCCCGCCAGTGCCGCGAAGCCCAGCAGGTTCAGCGCCATGATCGACGCCGTCAGGATGGCCGCGATCAACACCACCAGCCCGACGATCTGCGAGGGCGTCCTCCAGCTGTACTCTGTGTTGCTGGCCAGGCCCAGACGCTCGGGCACGCTATCGAACTGGGCTGCCGTCAGCAGTTGGGTCGACAGCGAGGCCAGCAGCTTGCCGACCACGATGCCGATTGCCAGCAGCAGGACCGCCCCGAAGATGGCCGGGATTGCGGCCATGAACCGGTTGAGCATGTCGCTGGCGGGCCGCGTGATGGCCTGCAGTTGCAGAGCGTCCAGGGCCGCGATGGCCACGGGCACCAGCACCAGCACGTACACCAGCAGCGAGATGAACCGCGAGACGGAGAACGTGCCCATCGACCGTTCCATCCCCGCCTTGGCCACGAGCCGATCGGCCCCCACGGCCATCAGCAGGCTGCGGACGATCCGGGCCAGCACCCGCGCAAAGAACCAGCCCACCACGCCGATGATGACGGCGACGAACAGGTTGGGCAGGAAGACCACGACCTTCTCGACCATCTGCTGCACGGGCCCCAGGACGCCGCCCATGGCCAAAGCGGCCAGGACTGCCGGCAGGAACAGCAGGAAGGTGAGCCAGTACGCGGCGTCGGCCAGGATCTTGGACAGCGGCGCCCGCGGCGGGCGCTGGGCCTGCTCGGCCTCTTCGCCGGCCCCGACGGCGATTCGCCTGTCCAGGGACGCGACGCTCCGGGCCACGATCGCCCGCAGCACACTGGCGACGATCCAGGCGACCAGGACCAGCGCCACGGCGGCCACCAGGCGCGGAATGAAGCCCAGGAACGCGTCCAGGACGCTCTGGACCGATCCCGAGACCGTCATCAACTGCAGCACGCTGAAGAACGCCACGAGCACAAACAGCATGATCAGCCAGAATACCCCTCTTGAGATCCAGCGGCCTAGGCGCTCTCTCGCTTCGGGGTCAGGCGAGATCTTTGCGGTCATCCACGCCCCGCTGCGCGTCTCGTTCACCAGTCTTCTGACCAGGCGGCTGACCAGCGCGGCAATAAGCCATCCGACGACCAAGACCAAAATGGCGGCAATGATGCTCGGCAGATAGTTGCCGAGGGTTTGCAGCGTGTTCTGTAGGACTTCCATGGTAACGATCCTTTCAGGGAGCTATAGGTCCCTGTAGAAGCATAGCTCGCATGGCCTCCAACATCGCTCCAATGAAGGGCGCTGCGATGCCTGAAATGGTGATCGGTGGGCAGACCGAGGCGGAATGAGGCGGGCGCATAAAAAAGCCCCCGCCGAGGCGGAGGCTATGAGTTTGCGTTATCAGGGCGATCAGGCCAGCCGCGCCCTGCGGCGGCGGAGGAACATGAGAACCGAGCCGCTGGCCAGGAGCAGGAGTGTGCCGGGTTCGGGCAGCGGCGTCATCGTCTGCGTGAAGGAGATGCCGCCCAGGAAAGAGGCCTTGTAGCCGAACGTAGCCTCATCCCCAATGGCGATCGGCGCGCCGCCGGTGTAGAGGATCGAGCCGATGTGCTGTCCGCCCTGCAGCGTGGGCTGGGTCAGGGTAGGGGTCCATCCGGCCGGGCCGGTGGCGTTGGCCAAGGAGAAAGGCTTGCTCATCGCCACTTCGATGAGGTACTGCGTCCAGACGAAATCGGTCTCGTTCTGAACGGCGCTGAGGAATCGCACCGTCGGGTCCAATTCCGTGTCGGTGGAGAAATCTCCCAGGATGTGGGCTGGCGCCCGATATTGTCTGCCAGCGCAGGTCATATCGTATGTGTCGAAATCGAAATCGATTGCGTCCATCACGATGGCGCCGTCTCCGTCGGCGGCGCAGTCATACGCGATGATGTCGGCCTGGACCGATGGGGATAGGAAAAGAACGGTTAGTGCGCAAACGCAGACCAAAGCAATAGAGCGAAGCATTCTGGACTCTCCTTAAGCAAAACCTTGGGCTCACAAGGCGAACCTCTGTTACGGCTCTGGGAGAGATTATCCCATAGAAATTCGTTTTGTCAAGAAAAGGCTTGTAAGTAGCTGCAAATGCTATACTTAATGGTTCGCTGCCATCGGGTCGCAGAGAAGCTTTTCGCCGTGACGGCAGGCGCAGGCTTGCAGGGAGGGGTACTTCACCCGCATGTAGTCGACGAACAACTGCGGGTCTGCACTATTAAATATAAACATATCAAAATGAGAAGCTATCGTCAGTCCCGGCCGCAGCGCCCCGGCCAGGTCGGCGGCCTCCTGGTAGGTCATGTTGCCGATGCAGTTGGCGGCAAGGCGGCGGGCGT